>JAEUQD010000498.1 GCA_016789925.1 Bryobacterales bacterium
AACTGAAGCCCGTACAGTCGCTTCGCGGTATGGCCAATGGCGGCGACCGGGCAGGTGGAGGTGCTTGCCAAAACCTCAAAGCCCTCGGGCAGTCCCTCGACCTGGTCGCGATGGCTCATCCAGACCTGTTCGCGGGCGCCCAAGCCTTCCAGCAATGGGCCGTGCTGCCGCACGTCGATTGTCGCGTGGCCGTATTCGCCGATGTCGCCTTTGCGGACATAGCCGTCCATCAGGTGCGCCATCAACTGCTGGCCATAGCAGATGCCGAGCACAGGGATGCCCGCGCTGAACAAATTCTTGTCGACCGTGGGACTCCCCGGCTCGTAGACGCTGTTGGGACCGCCGGAGATGATCACTGCCTTGCGCCCGGCCAATTCCGCCGCGGAGACATCGGAAGGACGGACCTCCGCGTAGATGCCCAATTCGCGGACACGCCGCGCAATGAGATGACAGTACTGGCCGCCTGCGTCCAGGACCGTGACTTGAGGAATTGGGCTGTCGGCGGTCAGTCTCTCGTGTACTCCGGGAAATTAGTCTCGCGTGCGGCGCTGCACCAGCAACTGGCGCGCTTTGTCGAGCAGTTCTTTGGCCTTCGGCAGCGAGTCCGTCGCTTTGAGGACCATGGGATCGGTGGAGACCACCATCTTGCGTGCATCCTCGATGCTGAAGGCGTTAACGAAGATCTCGCGGCGAAGCTGCTGCTTAATCCAATCCAGGTTTTCGGTGAACTCGGCTTCGGTGAACTGAGCGCCTTCCTTCAGAAGATACTGTTTGAAATCGTTCAGGATACCCTGATCCGGCACCCAATCGCGGGTGATCGCCTTGCGGTCGTGGGTGTTGAGGTACTGAGCGCTGAAGTTCAGAAACGCATAACCGCGGAAGAGCGCGGCCTGCATACGGGTCCCCTTGGGCGCTTCCCACTTCTCATCCGGGGCGATACCGCCGCCGCCGTAGACCTTACGGCCCGTGTCGGTCATCCCGACGTCGTTCATATTCTTCGATTCGAGGTTCTTCCGGTAGTAGTAGTCGAAGAACGAGGTGTTCTGATAATCGCGCTGGATCAGGCGATTGGACGGAGTGTAGTATTTGGCCGTTGTCAGCGCCAGTCCGGTATTCTCGGTGAGCGGATACACGGTTTGCACCAGGCCTTTGCCAAACGTGTTCTCGCCGAAAATCCAGCCGCGGTCGTGATCCTGGAGGGCGCCGGCCACAATCTCGGCGGCCGAGGCGGAGTAGCGATTGACCAGCACGACGACAGGATAGATGCGCCCACCGTTCCCGTGCCGCGCTTCGTATTTCTTTTCGGGTGACGACCGGCCGGCGTGCTTCACCACCGTCTGCCCTTTGTCGAGGAAACGGTCGGCCACGGCAACACCTTCGTTCAACAAACCGCCGGGATTATCCCGCAGGTCGAGAATCAGGCCTTTGATATTCGCTTCACCCAGGCGACGGATATTGTCGTCCACTTCGCGCGAGGTGTTTTCGTTGAACTGCTCGATATCGATGTAAGCGATACCAGGTTTCAGCCAGAAGGCATCCTGCACGCTCTTGCGCGAGATCTCATCGCGAGTGATCGAGAACGTAAGATTGTTGGGCGAACCTTCACGCGAGACAACCACTTGTACCTGGGTTCCCTTGGGTCCCTTCAACAGGTCGGCCACTTCGTCGGTCCGGAGGTTTTCGGTCGACTTGTCGTTGATGAACATCAAGACGTCGCCCGGCCGGATCCCCGCTTTGTACGCGGGGGAGCCTTCAAACGGCGCGATCACCATGGTTCGGTTGGTGCGCACCGACGGCGCTACCGTCATACCAACCCCGTAGTAATGGCCCTTCTGCTCTTCGCGCAGCAACTGGAAGTCGCGCGGATCGAAGAAACTCGAATGCGGATCGAGCGTCCGCAGCATGCCGGGAATCGCGCCTTTGTAGATCGCCTTGTCGGCGCTCACTTTGTCGGCGAAGTTCTGCTCCAGCAGGTCGAACACCTTGCTGAAGGTTTGGATCGAGGATTTCACCTCGCTCTCGTTAGAAGCCGCCGCTACGTCCGTGAGCCCGGGGCCGAGCACGCCGCCCAGCACTGCACACAGAACTACGACTGAAGGGACAAAAAGACTCGACCGCCAACTCTTAGGCACTTTTGGATACACCTCTCCGGCTGCTCTCAGTATACATCCCTACGCCTGCTTAGACGGTGAAGGGGGCAAACCGGGTGCGAAGGATTTTACACGCGTGCCGCTTTCAACAAGGTCAGCAGGAGACGAAGGGGTGTTTTCGCGACAATCCCGTGGGTCAACTGCGGGGTCATGTGAATAAACGTCCCGGGCCTGGCTTCGATGGTGTCCGGCCCCAAGGTGATCGCCGCCTCGCCTTCAAGAATCTGGATTAGCGCGGGCATCGGCGCGGTATGAGCGGTCAATTCCTGCCCCGGTGCGAAGCCGAACAAGATCACTTTTACGGCATCGTCGTTGTGGATCGTGTGGCTCAAGATGCCCTTTTCCGGAATGGAAATTTCAGTTCCCAGATCGTTGACTAGCGTGTAGAGAGTGGCCATTGGAATTCCTCTACAACCATGCTACGCTCTTCACTATTATGAGGTCTTCTCGCAGTTGGGTAGGATTGTCGATATTCGCAGCATTGCTATTGTCAGCGATGCCCGCGCTCCCGCAAGCCATTACCGCTAAAGCAGTTGGAACCGTAACCGATCCTTCGGGCGCTGTCGTCGCCAACGCTAAGGTCGAGATCCGGAATGTGCAGACGAACGCAGTGCGCACGGCGGAAACCGATGCGCAAGGCAACTATGAATTCAATTTCCTCCCGGTTGGCCAGTACACGCTCAATGTGGAAGCGACCGGGTTTCAAACGACCGCAGTCAGTGCATTCACCTTGTCGGTGGATCAAACCGCCCGTGTCGATGTCAGAATGACCATCGGCCAAACCGCTGAGTCGGTGAAGGTGGAAGCCGGCGCGATTCTCATGCAGACCGAGAACGCCACGGTGGGCACCGTGATCGATTCCCAGAAAGTGGTCGAGTTGCCTCTGAACGGCCGCTCGTTCGTGCAACTCGCGCTGCTCACCCCCGGCGTCAATCCCGGTACGCCCGGCTCCATCACGGTCCGCCGGTTGCGCGGCAGTGTTGGACAGGCGGTCGGCATGTCGGCCAACGGCGCGCGCGACACCCAGAACCGTTTTTATTACGACGGCATTGAAGCCATGGACCTCGATTCCTACAGCTTCTCGTTTTCGCCGTCGATCGACGCGATCCAGGAATTCAAAGTCCAGTCGTCCACCTACTCGGCCGAAATCGGCGGCGCGCCGGGCGGTCAGGTGAACCTGACCACCAAGAGCGGCACCAACACGTTCCACGGCACGGCGTGGTGGTTTAACCGCAACGATGCGTTCACCGCGCTCAACGGTTTTCAGCCACGCGTGGCGGGCGCGAAACCTCCGCGCCTCAACCGCAACCAGTACGGTGCGAACCTCGGCGGTCCCGTGCTGTTGCCGAAAATCTACAATGGCAAGGACAAGACCTTCTTCTTCTTCAACTGGGAATCCGGACGGCAGATCGCCGGATCGTTCGGCGGCCAGGCGTTGATTCCGCCAGCGGCTCTACGCCAGGGCGATTTCTCCGGTGTCGGCACCGTCATCTACGATCCGCAAACGCGGCAGCCATTCCCCAACAACCGCATTCCGGCAAACCGCATTGCCAATTATGCCCGCGTATTCCTCGACCGGTTTGTGCCCGCGCCCAACACCAACGAGCCCGGCATCAACTATCGCGGACCGCGCGTCGCCGCGCCCATCACGCAGGACCAGTATGTCAGCCGTATCGACCATACGTTCTCGCAGCGCGACAGCCTTTATGGAAGCTACATCTACAACGTCCAGGCCGATGACACGACGCCGACTTTTGGCTTTGACACGCGCGGCAACCGTGCCCGGGGCCAGAACGTGTCGCTCACCGAGGTACACGTCTTTTCGCCCACCGTGGTGAACGAAGTGCGCGGAGGCTTCCACCGCTTCTACGAAACGGAGTTCTTCGGCACGACCGACAAGGCTGATCTCGACATCGCCAATATCATTGGCATCCCCGGCGTCGCCAAGCGTCCCCGCGACTTTGGTCCGCCCACGTTCACGGCCGGTTATGTCCTGCCCACGGTTCGCGGCATCGGTCCGCGCGACCGGATGAACCAGCTCTGGCAGATTTCCGACAACATTTCTTTCCGTAAGGGCGCCCACAACATGCGCGCCGGCGCCATGGTCGCACGCCGCAACTGGACTTTCGACGAGGCAGTGAATGCGCGCGGTTCGTTTGGCTTCGACGGCACGGTCACCGCCGGACCGGGCGCGGCCGCTCTGCGCGATAACCAGTTCGCCGAGTTCCTGCTCGGCCTCGCCACCACGGCGCAGGTCTCCGTCGAGCCCTTCGCCACGCGGATGAACAACTTCTGGCACGGTTACTACTTCCAGGACGACTGGAAAGTCACGCCGAGTCTGACGCTGAACTTCGGCATGCGGTATGAGTACTTCTCGCCGCCGGTGCAGCGCGGCAAGGCTACCAACTTCGACCTCGGTGTCAACGGCTTTATCCCCGTGCGCCAGACCTACCGCGGCTTCCCCGATATCGCCGATACGACCGACCGTCCGTCGTCGCTGGTCTATCCCGACAAGAACGACTTCGGTCCGCGGTTCGGTTTCGCCTGGCTGGCTCCGGGCATGCGCGACCTGGTGGTGCGCGGTGGCTACGGCATCTATTACACGCCGGAAATCACCAACTCCTGGACCACCCTGACGCTCAACCCGCCCATCATCCAGACCTTCAACTTCACCGGCAACGCGGCCAACCCGATTAACGTTGCCACCGCCTTCCAGGCGCAGGGAACGGCCCGCGGCGGCTTGTTCGGTTCCGGCGCGCTGGACCCGAATGTCCGCACCACCTACACCCAGCAGTGGAACCTCACGATCCAGAAGCGGCTACCGGGCCAAATCTACTGGGACATCGGTTACGTCGGTTCCAAGGGGACACGGCTGACGGCCGCTGTCGATGGGAACCGCCCGGTTCAGGTTATTACTCCGGGTCCGGCGATTGCACCGCGCCGTCCCTATCAAGGCTTCGACAACATCAGTGTCGTCAAGTCGCTCGGCAACTCCACCTACCACTCGCTCCAGATGAAAGGTGAACGGCGAGTGGGTGCGGGCTTCTCGATGATCGGCGCCTACACTTGGTCCAAGGCGCTTTCCAACGTCGATATTTCGTCCATCGGCGGCGGCTCGTTCAACGGCGGCATCCAGGATTACTTTGACCTCCGCGGCTCGCGCTCGCCGGCGGCTTTCGACATCCGCCATCGCTTCTCGCTGGCGGCCATCTACGATGTGCCGTTGTGGCGCAACAGCCCCAACCGCCTGGTGCGTAGCGTCATGGGCGGCTGGCAGTTGGGAACCATCATCACGTTGCAGACCGGCTTTGCGGCCGCTCTCGCAAACACTGTCGATACTACCGGAACGGGTGTCGCCTCGCGGCCCGACGTCGTCGCGGGACAGACATGGAAGCTGGATCGCGACGCGCGTACCCGTGCCAAGTGGTTCAACACCGGAGCGTTCGCGCTGCCCCAAGTTGGGCGCTTCGGCACGTCGATGCGCAACCAGGTCTACCTGCCCGGTATGAATCAGGTGGACGCTTCGGCCACGAAGAACTTCCGGCTCTTTGAATCGCACCAGATTCAGTTCCGTGCCGAGTTCTTTAACGCCTTCAACCATGTCAACCTCGGTGCGCCCGGCCTGAATATCCGCGATCCCGACAACTTCGGCCGCATCACGTCCACCAGCCAGGGCGCGGCCGGCATGCCGGGCGATTCCCGCGTGGTCCAGTTCGGCCTGAAGTACAACTTCTAACTAACGGCCAAACCGGCTTCTTTTTCATCAGGCGGCGGATTCAGTTCCGCCGCCTGTTATTATTTGGGGGAAGCGATATGGCGCTCCCGGCGGACTGGCGCAAAGCTTTCAACTGGAGTTGGACTGCGGTCAGCCTGCTGCTGCTCGCAGTCGTGCTCGCCCCGTTCCTTCTCTCGCCAGCGTGGCTCCAGGCAACTCTCCCCTTATGTGAATGGAAGGCGCGCTATCAGCGCGAGTGTCCCGCTTGCGGGCTTACCACCGCTTTCTTCGCCATCGCCCGCGGCGACTGGGCAGCCGCCCACCATGCCAACGTTGCCGCGCTTCCCCTCTTCAGTCTGTTCCTATCCAACTTCGCGCTCTGGTTCGTGTGGCGCACTGCACAATTCAGGAGATAAACAAAATGGCTATTGTCAGCGTTGTCATCGGCATCCTCGCCCTGTTGGGGATGTTTGTCGGCCTGGTGCCCTGTCTGGGATGGTTCAACTGGCTCAACATCCCGTTCGCCCTCGTGGGCCTCATCCTCGGCTTCGTCGCCCATCAAGGCGCGCCGATCGGCGCGCGAAGCCTGCCTACCGCCGGCATCGCACTCAACGCGGTGGCCGCGGGCCTTGGCGCAATCCGGCTCGTGCTCGGGTTGGGTATCTTCTAGCGCTAGCCTAGTTCCGGCGAAGCGTCTCCGGCCAGTCGATCATCCACTCCCCCGCCCGGTAGACGGCGTAGGTGTGCCAAAACCGCGACTCCTCGCGCGTGTTTATCAACACCCGCACCACCACTCCGAGCGGTTCCTCCCGGTGGTCAATGTAGAACACGATTTCGTCCACCCATCCGTGCCCGCAAACCGGAAGTTCCATACCTCTCGATTCCGGCGTCACCATCTTGTAGGCCCAATCACGCCGGTTATTCGCCAGGTTGTGCCAGAACTGCATCACGAACGCCCGCGCCGAACCTTCGCCCGCGAATGGCGGGTGGATATGGTGCTGGCGCAGGTAGAAGTCGGTGGTTCGCAGATACGAGAGTTGCGGCTCGATGTACAGCCTCTCCACGAGGTCCTCCGGCTTCTGCCGGGGCTTCCGCGGTTGGGCCGGACGAAAGTGGCCCGGTAGGAATTCTTCTTCTTCCGGCTTTTGCGCTTCCCTCGCCCAGAAAGCGACTCGCACTACCCAGTGTCCCCTCTCGGCCCGCACAATCGCATTCACGATCGGGCCCTCTTTGGCCATCTCCACTTCGCCGATGCACTCCTCGAAGCCGTTCATGGTGCGGAACACTCGCTCCGCCAGTTCGACATCGCGTCCGCTGGCCTCGATCAGCTTGGGCGAGACCAACTCCTCACCGCCACCTTCGATCAGAGCCCGTAGACACTTCTCCGCCATCTCCCTGGCACTGGGATAATCCGTGGCCGGATCGGGCACGGCAGGCTGCGGCGGGGGCTTCTCCGGTGCAGCCACCGGCTTGTCTTCTACCTGCTGGCCAAGCCGGATCGGTTCCAGGTGAATCTTCGGAAACTCCACCGGCACTACCGGCTCCTCGCGCGCCCGCAGCATCTCTTGGGTCAGCGTCGCCTGGTTGGCCACTTGCCCCGCCTCGCCCAGTAGCCGCTGCCCTTCTTCCGCGTTGCCGTTGCTGAACGCCGCGGCCGCCTTCTGCGACAGTTCCGCCGCGAACTGCGTCCGGAACTGCGCCGTCAACTCGACCGAAGCAGGCACATCGACATCCCAGTCCTGTCCGGACTTCGCCAGGCGCAAGGCGGCATGGACCTCCGTCTCTCGCGCGCGCCGCGTGCGCACCACCAACAAGACGTGCGCCCACCACCCTTCGGCGTCCCGGTCAATCCGCCGTAGTTCCGTGTGTACCTGGTTCGGTATCGTCTCCAGGAATCGATTCACTGCTTCCTTGAGTCCCCACGACGGTCCGCGCGCCAGCCCTTCGATAAAGGCATCGAACTCGCCCAGCAGCGACACCAGCGGTGCAGCCTCGTAAAGGCCATCCAGTTCCCTTACGGCGTAGGCGCCTACACTGCTTGTGGACGGAAAGGTTCCGCGTTGCAGCACCACTTGCTGGATGCGCGGCACAAGGACGAATTGCAACCATTGGAAGAAGGTCATCGTGTCGGCCAGGAACGCCGCCGAAGACCGGAACGCCTCCGCGGGCGGTGGAACCGCGGCCCACGCGTCTAACTTCTGCAACTCGTCGACAATCTGGTTGGCGTAGGAAAGCGCGCGTGAATAAACGTCCGCGCTGTTCGCACCGGGGGCGGGCATCCTCACATCCTACAATGGTGTTATGTGGGCGGTCGCCTGGGCATTGCTCTTTCTGCAAGCAGACCCGACAGCGGATGGACTCAAAGCGCTGGAGGCCAAGGACTACCCGGCCGCCATCACCGCGTTTGAGAAGGCGCTCGCCGCCGATGCCAAAGACTACGCCGCGCTGTTCCATTTGGGCCTCGCCCATTCATTGCTCAACAACAACGACAAGGCGATCGACAACTACAAGCGCACGCTGGAACTCAAGCCGGACCTCTACGAGGCGCAGATGAACCTCTCCGCCCTGTACGTCTATTCGGGGCAAGCCGCGGAGGCCATTCCGTTGCTGAAGTCAGCGATTGAGAAGAAGCCGCAGGAATTTCGGCCCAACTACTTTCTTGCGGAAGCCTATCTCCGATCGAGTCAACTGGATGATGCCGAGCGCCAGTTCAAAGTGGCTCAGCAGATCGATCCGAAATCGGAGAACGTACGCTCGTCGCTTCTGCACCTGGCTTCGCTGTATGAGAAGGCCCGGCAGTTCGACAAAGCGGTCGCCATCTATCAGCAGTACCCGGAGGACCCTGGCGCGCGCGAACGCGCCGGCGAGCTCCTCCTGGAGGCGGGTCAGGCCGAGAAGGCGATTCCCCAACTGGAAGCTGCGGTGAAGCAGTCGCCTACGGCTGCCAACCGCTATGCGCTGGCCACAGCGTACCTGCGCAGCAAGCAGATCGACAAGGCGACCCAGATGATGGACCTTGCCATCGCGGCCGACACCAACAACGCCGATCTTCGCATCGCCTACGGCGGCCTGCTTCGCGATCAGCGTAATTTCCCCGCCGCCGCGCAACAGTTCTGGGCCGCCACCAAACTGAAGCCGGACTCGCGCGACGCCTGGTCTGGGCTCGCCACCATGCTTCTATCCATGGAGAACTTCACCCAAGCCTTAACCGCCTTCGATAAACTCGAAGCCTTGGGCGACTCCACACCGGGCCTGCATTTTCTCCGCGCTTTGGCCTTTGACAAGACCAAACAATATAAGCCGGCACTCGCCAGTTACCAGAAATTCCTGGCTGTATCGGAGAACAAGTTTCCGGACGAGGAGTTCAAGGCCCGGCAGCGGATCAAGGTGATCGAAAAGGAATTGAGCCGCCGATGAAACTGGCATGGTTGGCGATGGCCGCAATGGGTTGTTTTGCGGCGGACCTCGATGCGGTCCGCGCCGAA
>JAEUQD010000509.1 GCA_016789925.1 Bryobacterales bacterium
CGCGTGATCAGGACGGGCGCCTTCTTGCCCGGTACGGCGGCGGTGGTGATGACGACGTCGCTCTCGGCTACGACGCGCGCCATCAATTCACGCTGACGGCGGTAGAACGAGTCGTCCTGAGCCTGCGCATAGCCGCCCTTGTCCTCGGCGGAGGCAACTTCGAGCGGCAGTTCAACGAACTTCGCGCCGACGCTTTCCACCTGTTCGCGGACGGCGGGACGAACATCGTAGGCGCTGACAACCGCCCCGAGGCGGCGCGCGGTCGCGATGGCCTGGAGGCCGGCGACGCCGACACCGATGATGAAGACTTTCGCGGGAGCGATGGTTCCAGCCGCGGTCATCAACATGGGGAACATTCTGGGGAGGTGATTGGCGGCGAGGAGCACGGCTTTGTAGCCGGCAATGGTGGCGGTGGAGGAAAGCGCATCCATGCTTTGGGCGCGCGTGATGCGCGGCATGAGATCCATGCTGAATCCGTCGAGTCCGGCAGCGGCAAAATCCTTGATCTTGTGCGGAGAGGACAGGGCGTCGAAGAAGCCGATGACCGCCTGGCCGGGCCGGGTGTTCGCAAAGTTGTCGAGGGCACGAACGCAGAGGATGATTTCGGCGGCGTTGAGTACTTCTTCTCGTGAGGAGGCGATGCGCGCGCCCTTTGCGGTGAAAGCTGAATCGGGGAATCCGGCTTCGTGGCCCGCGCCCGATTCGATGATGACCTCGAATCCGCGGGTTGTAAGAGAGGGTAGAACCGCGGGGACCAGAGCCACTCGCCGTTCTCCCGGAACGCTTTCCCTGAGAACTCCGACAATCATGGATATATTCTCTCGGACGTAATCAGGCAGCGCGCCGGGCGCCAGCCCGTTTGATCAAACTGGCGATCTCGGCCGTTGTTGCTCCGAGGGCAAGCAGCGAACGCACGATGAGGTCTAGAGATACGGAAGCTTCTCCTGCCTCCATCTTCGCTACGCGCGACTGACTCGATCCGATTCTCAGGGCCAGGGTAGCTTGTGTCAATCCCTTCCGTTCCCGGAGCTCTCTCAGTCCGTTGGAAAGGGCAAGCTTGAGTTCGAGAAGGCGACTTTCTTCCTCAGACAGTTGCAGGAAGTGGGCGGTGTCTCCAACTACCCAGCCCGCCCCCTCCAATTGTTTCTTCTTCGCCGTGTTCATCATCACTCCTTCTCCGCTGTTGCTCGCAGGTAAGCCGCAAGGCGCTTCGTGCAGGTCTCGATGATCCCGACCGGAGTCACCTGCGTTTTCTTGCTAAAGACGTCCAGGATGACGACTGCTTCTGCAGCTACATAGTAGACAATTCGCCAAGTATGATTACGGTCAGTGATCCGCAGCTCATGGCAGTTCCTGCCGATGGCTGGCATCGCGCGCGAATGCGGCAGACTCAGCGCTTGCCCATGCTGAAGCCGCCTGAGCAATAAGCCAGCCTCCAGGCGAGCTTGAGGGGTGAACGGAGGAGTTCTCACTTCCCCCTTCAGCCAAACCAACGGTTTGTCTTGACCATATGTCATTTTACTCTTATGTCCAATATGACATAATCCCGTGTCTGTCCTTGCACCCAGTGTTTCAGCGGTCAGAACTTGAGGAACCAGCCGCGGCGGAAGAGGGTGTAGGCGAAGAGAAAACAGATGGAGACGTGGATGAGGGAGTAGATGAGGGAGGTGTTCGCGGCTCCGGCGCTGCTTTCGAGGAGGGAGTAGACGGCGGGGCGGAGAGAGGGTCCGAGGAGGCGGCCCAGGAGGCCGTGGAAGACGTAGACGGCGATTGCGTTCATGCCGAAGATGGTGAAGAACTGGGTGTACCAGGCGCGATGCTGGCGGCCGTCGGTGAACCAGTAGATGGCGGCGAAGACGATGTTAGCGAGCCCAGCCGTAAGGAGGGCGTAGGGGACGGTCCAGATGGGTTTGTTGATGGGCTGCACGTTGTCGAGGATGACGGCGAGCCAGATGAGGGCATTGCCGCCGAGGAACATCCAGGTGGTCTTTTCGGCGAGGGGGAGCGCCGTGCGGAGCAGCATTCCGGTGAGGATGCCGAAGAGGCAGGTGCTGATGGCGGGGAGGGTGGAGATGAGACCCTCGGGGTCCCACGTTTTGGTGGCGGAGTACATGTGGCCGCTGAGGAACATGGCGTCCACCTGGGCGGCGAAGTTGGTGTGCATGTCATAGCCACCGGGAGCCATCAGGACCCAGTAGAGAGCGGAGCAGCCGACTAACCAGAAGACGCGGCCGCGCACCCCGGAATAGAGAAAGATGATACCGGCGATC
>JAEUQD010000516.1 GCA_016789925.1 Bryobacterales bacterium
GTTGGTGTACCGCGGGGCGCTTCGGGAAGGAACGCGCCGCGGCGAGGAGATTGCCGTTGCGGCGTGCACATCGCTCCCGAGGATCGGTGTCTGGGATGTCTGTCTCGTGCTGGGAGACCTGCCGGAAGTTGTGAAGGAGGCGCCGCCACAACTATTTACGGTGATCGCGCCGGTGCCGGCGGGGGTGGTCGGGCCGGGGCCGTGTCTGGTGGAGGAGCGTCTGCTGCCGCACGCGTTGCGTGTTGCACGCGGACTCCATCTGGACTGGCTGATCGCTCTGACGCCGTACCGGCTTGCGACGCCGGAGCGGCGTGTGTACGCCGACAGACCGGTGGCCATCGTCTCGATTGCCGGTGAATTTGCAGGGAGGGTAACGGCGCGCCGGGCACTGGCCGCCGCACGGGAAGTGCTACCGCCCGAAGCCGCGGCGGCGCTCAATCCTTTCCTTAGCAGGCTTGGCTCCAGGAGAAAGTCATGAACTCACACGTTGCAGTTTTTCTGCCCGGCATCATGGGCTCGGTACTTCAAAATGACGGTCGGACGATCTGGCCCGGCGAACTGAAGGACTTCGTCTTCGGCTATCGGAAGCTGGAGGAATTGATGGCGGACTCGGTAACCGCCACTGACATCCTGCGGTCGGTTTCGATTTCGAAACAGTATGCGTCGCTCGTGGGGACGTTGGAGCGTTGCGGGTTTCGGGAAAATGACGGTTCGCTGCGCACGTTCGCGTATGATTGGCGACGCTCGAATGCCGTTTCCGCGATGGCGCTGGCCGATTTGTTGGACACGGTCGGCAACGCGGCCATTACGCTGATCGGGCATTCGATGGGGGGCTTGATTGCGCGGCATTATCTGGAGTCGGGGCGCTTTCAACATCGGCCCGCCTTCGGGCGCGTGCAGTCGCTGATCACCCTGGGAACGCCGCACCGGGGCGCACCGTCGGCCTTGAGCGCCATCCTGGGTTTGGAGCGCAAGGTGTTTCTGAGCGCGTCGCAGGTTGCACAGGTGGCTCGCGATCCGCGGTTTCCGGCTGTGTACGAGTTACTCCCGCCGGCGGTGGAGCCGTGCTTCTGGAACGCCTTGCCGGGTTCAAGATACGCTCCACTGGATATCTACTTGCCGGATATCTCGCGTGCCCTCGACTTATCGGATGAGAATCTAGCTTCGGCGCAGGCGTTTCATACGTCACTCGATCTTAGCCGCCGTCCTAACTCTGTCCGGTATTTCTTTTTTTCGGGGTCGCGGATGGCCACCACGGCGGGGTTGTTCGTCGATCCGCGGAACCCGCGCAACTTGAATCCGGGCCAATCGAAGGCCGCGGGCGATGGAACTGTTCCGATCTGGTCGTCGGTGGCCGGCGGAGTGCAGTCCGCGTTTGTCGGTGGCGAGCACAGCGCGATCTACAAAAACGGCGATCTGTGCCGGATCCTCGCGGTGTTGCTCGGATATCAAGGGACGCTGGATGTCCGCGAAAGCGTCGAAGTGTGCGTACACCAGCCAGTGGTGGAGCCGGGCGACTATCTTTCGGTTAGCCTTTCGGTGGGCTCGGGGGCGGCCACACTGGAAGGAGAGTTGCGGATGGTGTGGGCAACCGAGGGCGGCGACATGGCCGTGGGCGGACAGCGAACCGTCGAGGCAACCGAGCAAGTGCATATGGCCGTGGAGGCTCCGACAATGCCAGGTGCGTACCGTGTTGAATTCATTGATAAAAAGGGAAAAAAAATGGGAGAAGACGAGTTTTTTGTCCAGATTCCTGGCGAATGAGGCCGGAAGGGGGCATACTAGTACGGTGAGTGTCTATTCGGACCATCAGCAAGCACTTGAAAATTATGAATTTCAAATGGGTGTGGAGCGCGGACGTCTGTCCTTAACACTGGACTTGCTCACGGATGCATTAGTACTGGTAGGCCAGCATGGAGTGTATTGCCAGAGCGCGCGCCAACCAGGAAAACCAGCCCTGGACGTGCAAATGATCAGCAAGCAGATTGAGGATGCCAAGCATCTGGTGCGCGATGTGATGATGGAGATGAAACGCAAGAGCCAGCCTGTTGTCAAGGATTGAATTTCCCCTTTTTTGAGTCCGTTACAAAAGCGTTGACATGCTTACACTGCTTTGGTAACTTCCTTCCCTGAATGTCGTCTTCCGCCGTTGCCCGATACGCCCATCTCCTTCTCGTTGACGACAACAGTCTGGGCTTGCAAGCCCGTAAGGCAGTACTCGAGGAACAGGGATACCTCGTCACTGCGGTTGCCAACCCGCAGGAGGCGCTCAATCGTCTGATTGATTCTCGTTTTGATGTTATAGTTACCGATCACAAATTGCCCGTAATGTCCGGCGTGGAATTGATTTCGGAGATTCGCAAGAGGGAAGTCGCCACGCCGGTGATTCTGCTCTCGGGTTTCGTCGACACTTTGGGTCTGGACGAACGCAACACGGGAGCCGATGTCGTTTTGCAGAAGAGTTCGAACGAGATCTCTCATCTGTGCCGCGCCGTGCGTCATCTGCTGCGACGTCGCATTCCGGGCAAGCCGCCCCGGTCACAGACGCCGCGGAGTCGAGGAACCCGCAAGCGCGCCTGACAGTGCTAGAATCGAACTTTCCCGAAAGCCACTGGAGCCCTGCGAATGGAACGAGCGGCCAAGCTACTTACCCGAATGCGACTGGCCGATTGCGTAACGCCGGGTGAGTTGGCTGTTGCCGCCTGGCCCGCCGCTGTGGGGAAGAAGATCGCAGCGTACACGCGGGCCGTTTCGGTGGTACGCGGCCGGCTGGTTGTTGAAGTGGCGGACTACATCTGGCAAAGCCAGATCTGGTCGTTGCGTTCCCAGATCGTCGCCAACCTCGCGGCGGTCGCCGGTGAGGGCATTGTGACGGAACTCGACTTGCGGCTGGTTGTCCCGAGGCGGGCTCCGCAACGCGAAGCGGCGCCTGTACGTGCCGCCGATGAAGCCGACGCGATCGCTGACCCGGTGTTGGGCCGGCTGTACCGGCTGAACCGGCAGCGTTTCGGGTCCTGATAACTGCGAGGTCCTGGTTCTTGAAAATCACTGAATCCGAAGTCCGCTACGTTGCCGACCTGGCCAATCTGCGCCTGTCAGAAGTCGAGATTGCGCGTATGGCCCGCGAGATGGACGCGATCCTGTCGCACATGGACAAACTCAACGAAGTGGACACGTCGAGCGTGCCACCGATGGCGCAGGTTCTCTTCGAGGCCGAGGAGACGGCCACGTTACGGCCCGATGTGCCCCATGTTCCCTTCGACAACCGCGAAGCGTTGCGCAATGCGCCGAACGCCGGGGCTGGCTTCTTCAAAGTACCGAAAGTGATTGAGCGCTAGCCATGGACGTCGCCTCGCTTTCCATTGACAGCATCTCGAAGGGGCTGCGGAACCGTGTATTTTCGGCGCGGGACATCGCGGGTCAGGCGCTGGCTTTTGCTCAAGCCGAAAACGAGAAGACCAACGCGTATCTCCACTTTTGTCCGGAGCGCGCACTGGCCGCGGCCGATCGCGTGGATGCGGCCCTGGCCCATGGTGACGATCCAGGCCCGCTAGCCGGTGTGCCGATTGCTGTGAAGGACGTCATTCTGGTGAAGGATGTGCGCCACACGTGTGCTTCGCGCCTGTTGGAAAACTACCTCGCCCCGTATGACGCGACGGCGATTATCCGGCTCGAAGAGGCGGGCGCGATCATTCTGGGCAAAGCGAATTGCGACGAGTTCGCGATGGGCTCGTCCAACGAGAACTCCGCATTCGGGCCGGTTCGCAACCCGGTGGACTTGACCCGCGTACCCGGCGGATCGTCCGGCGGCAGCGCTGCCGTTGTGGCCCAGGGTACGGCGGTGGTCTCGCTGGGTTCAGATACCGGCGGGTCTATCCGGCAACCGGCGTCGTTCTGCGGTGTCGTTGGCGTGACGCCAACCTACGGCAGGGTTTCACGGTACGGTTTAACGGCCTTTGCCTCGTCGCTCGATCACATCGGCCCGTTCGCCCGGTCCACGCGCGATGCGGCCAGGGTATTGCAGGTAATGGCGGGACGCGATCCGCTGGATTCGACCTCGGCGTTTGCTCCGGTGGACGACTATACCGCCGGCTTGAATGGGAATGTGAGGGGCATGCGGATCGGCCTGCCGAAAGAGTACTTCGCACACCTGGAGTCGGAATCGGGCGATTTGATTCACCGGGGCATCCGCGCCCTGGAGAAACTGGGCTGTACGGTGCGCGAGATTTCACTTCCCCACACCGAGTACGCGATTTCCTGCTACTACATCATCTGCACTGCCGAGGCCTCGTCGAACCTGGCGCGGTACGACGGGGTGCGCTATACGGCTCGAGCGGAGAACGCAGCCACCCTGAGCGACATGTACCGGAACACGCGCGGCAACGGATTTGGCGCCGAGTGCAAACGGCGCATCATGCTCGGAACCTACGTGCTGTCGGCGGGATACTACGACGCCTATTACCGCAAGGCACAGCAAGTCCGCACGCTGATCTCGCGGGACTTTTCCCAGGCTTTCGAGCAAGTGGACGCCGTGGTGGCCCCGGTTTCTCCGTTTCCGGCGTTCAAGCTAGACGAGAAACTAGACGACCCGATGCAGATGTATCTGTCTGACATCTTCACGATTACCGGAAGCCTGGCGGGGATTCCGTGCATGTCGGTTCCTTGCGGGAAGACCGCGCAGGGTTTGCCGGTCGGCATGCAGATCCTCACCAACCACTTCCACGAGGCGGCCATGTTCCGGCTGGCCGATGCTTTCGAACGAATCGGCGGCGGCGGCGCCGTCATCTAAGTTTTGTTAGGAGACCTTATGCCTTTTGAACTCGCACCTCTGCCCTACGCTCACGACGCGCTCGAGCCGTCAATTGACAAGATGACCATGGAGATCCACCATGGCAAACACCACGCCACATACGTGACCAACCTCAACAAGGCGCTGGAAGGCGCGCCGGATCTGGCCGGCAAGACGGTGGAAGAACTACTTGCCAGCAATCTGGCGGCGGTGCCGGAGGCCATTAAGACGGCAGTCCGCAACAACGGTGGAGGCCACCTGAACCACACGATGTTCTGGCAGATTATGGGACCAAACGGGGGGGGCGCGCCGGCCGGCGCTCTCGCCGAAGCCATCAACTCGACCTTCACGTCGGTTGACGGCTTCAAGGAAAAGCTGGCAGCCGCGGCTATGGGCCGTTTTGGTTCGGGTTGGGCATGGCTGGTTGCTTCGTCGGGCAAGCTCGAGATTCTGTCGACGGCCAACCAGGATTCGCCGCTGATGGAAGGCAAGTTCCCGGTGCTGGGCATTGATGTTTGGGAACACGCCTACTATCTGAAGTATCAGAATCGCCGCGTGGAATATGTGAACGCGTGGTGGAACGTGCTGAACTGGGCCGCGATCGGCCAGCGGTTCGACGCCAATAAGTAAATCTTGTCCGACGCTCATTTCATTCGCCGCGCCATCGATCTCGCCGTCGAGAATGTCCGCCTCGGCCGGGGCGGGCCCTTTGGCGCGGTGATTGTTCATGACGGGGTGGTAGTCGCCGAAGGCGCCAACCTGGTGACTCATAGCCACGATCCGACGGCTCATGCCGAAATCGTGGCCATCCGCGAGGCGTGCCGCATCCGGCAGTCGTTCGAACTCAGAGGCTGCACCATCTACTCCTCCTGCGAGCCATGCCCGATGTGCCTGGGGGCGATCTACTGGGCGCGCCTGTACCGCCTGGTGTTCGCCTCGACGCGGGACGATGCGGCCGAAGCGGGCTTTGACGATTCGTTCATCTATCAGCAGGTTCCTCTGGCCCCGGACGCGCGATCGCTGCCGATGACGAATCTGCTGCGGGAAGAGGGGGCCCGTGCTTTTCAGGCCTGGCGGCAATCGCCGGGCCACATAGCTTACTGAGGGGCGTGGATGGTAAACTACCGAATGTTTGGTATCCCCTGGGCGCCCTTTATTTCTTTTCCTGATCTTTCTGGCGGTGGCTTCTCCGCAGCAGCCGCGAACGCGCGCCGAGCAGATTGAAGAAGCGCGTCGCGAGAAGTCGGCGACCCTGACCCCGGCCAAACCCGAGAAAGGCGAACGCATCTTCAGCCAATACGCGGATCCGCGCGTGATGGACAAGTTGCTGGGCCGTTTCCCGGGCCTGCGCCTAAAGATCGGAGGCCTGATGACGGGCTCCGGTTTTGCTCTTGGTCCCGAATACTACCGCCCGGATCTGAACAACGGCAATATCACGTTCCGGGCGACACTGGTGGGCTCGCTGCGCAGGTTTTACCTGATGGAGACCTACTTTGGGATGCCGCGGCTGCTGAAGAACCGGTTTGCCCTGGATTTTTGGATGCGTCGTCTGGACGCTCCGGGAATCGACTATTTCGGGCAGGGCAATAAGTCGTTCAAGAGCTACCGGACGAATTTCCGGCGCGAAGAAACGGTATTCGAAGGCCGGGCGGGCTGGCGTCCGTTCCGGCGACACCTGCTGGTCGGCGTGACCGGAGGCTATGCACTGTATAACGTGGGTCCGGGAAAGCTGGCGATTTCGCCGAGCACCGATACGTTGTTCTCCGCAACCGATACGCCTGGGCTGGCTGACCAAACCAACTTCTGGCGCGGCGGCCCGTTCGCCGAATATGACCGGCGCGACAATGCCGGCGATCCGCATTCGGGCTCTCGTGTCCAGTTTTACTACACTCATGTCCACGACGTAGACACCCACCGCTATAGCTTCCGCCGCTTCACGTTCGAGGGTGAGCAGTACGTTCCGTTCTTCAATCAGAAGCGCGTGATCGTGGTCCACGCCAAGACCCAGTTCACCGTGAACGACCGCCTTGCCCAGGCGCCTTTCTACCTCCAACCCACCCTGGGCGGCTCGGATGATTTGCGGGGATATCAGCGCTTCCGCTTCTATGACAACCACATGATGGTGGCCAATGCGGAGTACCGCTGGGAAGTGTCCCGAGCGCTGGATATGGCCGTCTTTGTCGACGCTGGGAAGGTGATGAATACCCGCAAGGAGTTCAACTTTGCCGGCCTGCGTTCGTCCGCGGGCCTCGGCTTCCGTGTCAAAACCCGTGACCGCGTCTTTATGCGCGTCGATGCCGGCGCCAGCCGCGAAGGAGTGCAGATATGGCTCAAATTCAGCAACGCCTTCTCCGACTCGGTTTATTAGCCGCGTCGCTGGCACCGTTGGGTGCTGAACCGCGCTTTTTTCCCGACGATCCGCTGTGGAAGATGCCTCCCCCAGTGCCGATCAGCGGCCTCAATCCTGTCAAGCTGAACGATCTCTACGATTTCGTCCGACAGACTACGAAGCCCGACCCGCGACGGCCCATGAGGGCTGGGGCTGTGAATACGCTGGGAGGC
>JAEUQD010000527.1 GCA_016789925.1 Bryobacterales bacterium
CCCGGGCCTGAATCCCATCGCCTTCGTGAACATCCCTGTCGAGTTGGATCGGACCTTCGGTTTTGAGCAAGCTGCGGGGAGCGGCGCCGAGAATGCGGCAGGTTTCCCTGCGCCGCTATCGGAGGTCCCATCCGATGTTTCCTTCGCGCCAGCTCCGACGCCCGGCGTCCCGGAGCAACCCGTGGGGCCACCTCCGAATCCGCTGGCCTTTCAAATAAGACTCGCCGACATCGACACTTTGCAGACGGCGGTAGCCGCGAACCAAGTATCGGAGACACCGGCTCACCACGTCCCGGCGGCCCCAATTCCCGCGGCCAGGCTTGCCGATCCGCCTGCTCCCACGGAGTTACCTTCTCGCAATGAACTCAGCCCCGTCCACGAATCGAGCCTTCAGGCTGAACCGATCCCGGACAGCGAGGCGAAGGCGGCGGCGAAGCCAACCGCGGCTTTCGAAGAGGAGAGCGAGATTCCCGGGCCTGCCGCTCATCCTATAGCGGCGGCCAGCAAGCACGAAACCAGCGGCGAAAAGCACGAGAGTTCCGCCGGCTCAGGTACGGGTGAGGGTCATCCGCAGAGGCCACCGGAACGGCCGGCTCAGCCGATGAGCAGCCCTGCTCCCACGTTTGAGGTTACCGGACACAGCGTCACGCCACGGCCGGCTTCCGGGTCCCATCCGCAACCCGTGACTGCCGCCACCTCAGTGGCCGCGCCTGCGTCACCCGCTGCCGGGCCGGTCAATGCCCTACACATCCGGTTGGAAAGCGCGGACGTCCCTCAGCCGGTAGACGTGCACGTTCGCGAACGCGGCGGCGAGATCCATGTTGCCGTCCGCGGCGCCGATCTGGGGTTGAATCAGGAACTCCGCCAGGACCTTCCCTCGCTCCTGCGCCGGTTGGAAGAGCAAGGGTTTCATGGGGAGGCTTGGGCAGGCAACGAGACCAAAAGGCTGCAGGCCGTTGGCGGCGCGGAAGGCCCTTCCGACGCCCACGCGGAGAACGGGCAGAAAGACGGCGAGCCCTCCCGTGGCCGGGAACAGCACGACCGCCAATCACACCCGGACCGTGACCCCTCGCGCCAGCGGCGGGACCGGAACTGGCAGAACGACTGGATGGAACTTACCGACTGAAGGAGAG
Organism: Bryobacterales bacterium; assembly: GCA_016789925.1. GTDB lineage: Bacteria > Acidobacteriota > Terriglobia > Bryobacterales > Bryobacteraceae > JADLDI01. The sequence continues at coordinate 1,134 of JAEUQD010000527.1, forward strand.
AACCAAAGATGGCTGTCTTACCGATTACTAACAGCGCGACCCAGGACTTGGGCTCCACATCAACCCCAGTGAAGGCCAACGAGGACACGCTGGCGAACAAGGAGGTTTTTCTCAAGCTCCTGGTCGCGCAGCTCCAGAATCAGAATCCCCTCAATCCGTCCGACCCGATTCAGTTTCTGTCCCAACTGACGCAGTTCTCGAACCTGGAACAGACCTTGGGAATGCGCCAGAACCTGGATGCGATCCGGACGGGAATCGACAAGCTCGTGGATGCTGCGGCGCCGGCCGGGACCGAGCGCCAGCAATAAGGAGGAAATACCAATGTTTACATCGTTCTCGACAGCGCTATCGGCTCTGACCGCGCACTCCACCGCCGTAGACGTCGTGGGTAACAACCTGGCGAACCTGAACACGCCGGGGTTCAAGGCGAACGTGGTTGCCTTTCATGACCTGGTTACGCAATCGCTCGGCGCAGGCGGAGCGGGCCTGGGCGATACCCAAATTGGATTCGGCGTGGCTCGTCCGGCGACGATGCGGCAGTTCACGCAAGGCGCCATCAAGGCCAGCACGAGTGCTCTGGACGTGGCCATTCAAGGTGACGGCTTTCTGATTCTTCGGGATGCCGGCGACAACTCGACCTATTACACTCGCGGAGGCAACCTGAAGGTCGACAAAGAGGGCTATCTTCTGACCTCGACGGGAGAACGCGTTCAGGGTTGGATGGAGTCTGGTGGTACCTTGACCACCAATGGCCCGTACGGCGACCTTCAAGTGCCGGTCGGCAGTTTGCGCCCGGCCGTCCAGACGCGGAACTTCTCTTTCGATCTGAACCTCGACGCGTCCGCCGAACCCGGTGACACCTTTACGAGCGCGATCGAAGTCTTCGACTCATTGGGCCGCGGGCATGTCGTCTCCGTCCGATTCGAACGTCAGGCCGATCCCAACACCTGGGGCTATACGATCAGCACCGAGGATTCCACCGACGTGACCGGAACTCTTCAGTTTGATCAATCCGGCACCATGATCTCACCGGACGCCGCCACGCCGGTGGAGATAACGATTCCCGAGTTCAACGGCGCGCGCGAAATGGTTCTCAATTGGAACCTCTGGAAAGATTCGACGACACCGCGCGTCACCCAACTGGCCCAGCCTTCCGCCGTTTCCGCGAACCAGCAGGACGGCTCCGCTCCAGCGCAACTCACGCGCGTGGGTATCGCTGGCGCCGGAACGATCCTGGCGCAATACTCCAATGGTGTTCAAACGGTCGTCGGACAGTTGGCGATGGCCTCGATACGCAACCCTGACTCCCTGATCGGTGTCGGCAACAACAACTACACGCTCAGCGCGCACTCGGCACTGCCAGCCATCGGAGTGTCGGGCAGCGGCGGTCGTGGCAACATCCTCGGCAGCGCCACGGAAAGCTCGACCGTCGACATCGCCCGAGAGTTCACCAATCTCATTACGCTCCAGCGCGGCTATCAGGCCAATGCGCGGGTGATCACTACGGTTGACGAGATGAGCCAGGAAACCATCAATCTGAAGCGCTAGGAACCGCATAGGCAATGACGTCTTTGGAGCAAATCCGCGGTCTCGCCGACGTGCCAGTGGACTTTGAAGTCGAACTGGACCGCAAGGTTCTGTCCGTCCGCGAGGTGCTGGATCTGGCGCCCGGCAGTGTGATCCGGATGACACGCTCGGCGGGCGAGAACATCGATATACGGGTCGGGGGCGCCCTCATCGGCTTCGGAGAGATCGTCATTCTCGAAGAAAACATGGGCGTGCGCATCACGGACTTCCACCAGGAGTGACGCATGGATGAGTGGGTACGCTATACCGCGTCGGTTGTGCTCGTGATCGGGGCCCTGTTGTGGGTACGTTCGCGGCTCAGCGGCGCCCGGGTCTGGTCCTTGGGTGGAGGCCGCACCAGCGAGAAGAGCGACCTCTGGCGGATGGAACGACTGAGCTCGCTCCGTCTCAGCCATCAGCACACCATCCACCTGGTGCGGGTGGGCGAACAGGCGTGGCTGATCGGCTGCTCGCCCGGCAGCGCTTCCATGATCGGTCAGCTCACGGCACCATCGACGCCATCCAAACCGCAGGAGACCCTATGAGATCAGCCGCCCTGGTACTGTTGCTTGCGCTGCCGAACCTTTTGCCCGCCGCCCGTACAGCCACGGGAAACGGCGGCCCGAGTAACGCTTCCAGCTTCGGTGTTCCGATGCAGATGGTTCTGTTGCTGGGTGCGCTGACACTGCTGCCCGCCCTGATCATGTCGGCCACGCCCTTCCTGCGGATCACCTTGGTTCTTCACTTTCTCCGCCAGGCCCTGGGCACTCAAAGCGCTCCGTCCAACCAGGTCTTGCTGGGCCTGTCTCTCTTCCTGACCCTGCTCCTCATGCAGCCTGTCGTGGGCAAGGTGTACGACGAAGCCTGGGCCCCCTTCAGGGATGGGCAGATCACTGCTGAGCAGGCTCTGGTCAAGTCAGCCCCTCCGCTGCGCGGCTACCTGGTGCGCTTTGCGCGCGAGAAAGACATCGCCCTCATGCTCGAGCTTTCCAAGATGCCCCCGCCGGCCACCCGTGACGACCTGGACCTGAGGATTCTGCTCCCCGCCTACGTTCTTTCGGAGCTGAAGACGGGCTTCCAGATCGGGGCGGTTCTCTTCCTTCCCTTTCTGGTGATCGACCTGATCGTCGCCTCGGTGACGCTTGCCATCGGCATGGTACAGCTTCCACCAGTGATGCTCTCGGCTCCCTTCAAGATTCTTCTGTTCGTCCTGGTGGACGGCTGGAATCTGATTGTGGGTTCGCTGATGAGGAGTTTCGGCTAAGGAGTTCCTATGAATATTCAAACCACGACCGAAGTGATCCGCCAGGCATTCATGAGCGCGTTTTGGATCGCCCTGCCGCTGCTGCTGGTGGGCTTCGTGATCGGCATCGTCACCAGCCTGGTGCAGATCGTAACGTCCATTCAGGATCCTTCTTTCGCCGCCGTGCCCCGCATCGGCGCGTTCCTTGTGGCGATCCTCGTTCTACTACCGTGGATGACCATGAAGATGGTCGCCTATACGGCGGCTCTGCTGGGGGATCTGGGCCGCTATGCCCGCTAACGCCGACGCGCTGCTGCCCGTGCCGCTGGGACTCATCACGAGCTTTCTATTCGTTCTGGCGCGGGTTGGTGGCGCACTGGCGTTTATACCCATCCCTGGATTTCGTACGGCCCCGATGATCCCCAAGATCGTCCTGGCGGTCGCCCTCTCCATCGTGCTGTTGCCGAGCTGGCCGATCGTCCGCGACCCTACCTCCGCGCCACCACTCACCCTCTGGTGGCTTCCCGCCGAAATCGCGTTCGGCATCGCCATCGGCGCATTTGTCGGCTGGGTAGCCGAGAGCCTGATCATGGCGATGCAGTTTCTCAGCCTCCAGGCGGGCTACTCCTATGCCGCGATGATCGACCCGGCGACCCAGGCCGATTCCGGCGTTCTCCAGGTTTTCGCCCAACTCTTCGCCTCGGTCCTGTTCTTCGTTGTGGGCGTCGATCGGGAACTGCTGCGCCTGTTCGGCGCGAGCCTGGAATTCCTGCCTCCGGGCGCCTGGCGATTCCACCCGGAAATGGGCGTCGAACTGATTCGCTGGAGCGGTACTATGCTGACACTCGCTCTCCGGATCGCTCTGCCGCTGATCGCTCTGTTGACCCTGATCGATGTCGCCCTCGCGCTGGTGGGCCGTCTCCAGCCGCAACTGCAATTGCTGAGCCTCGCCTTCCCACTCAAGATGCTTACCTCGATGGCCCTCATCATCGTGCTTGCAGGCAGTTTCGGAACGCTGTTTCAGTCTGCCGCCGGAAGCCTAATGAAGACCCTCTGGGGCATAACCGGGTTGCGGTGATCCCATGTCGGACCAGGGCCAGAAAACTGAACAACCGACCGAGCGACGCCTCAAGAAGGCCCGTGACGACGGGCAGTTCCCCGTCAGCCGCGAGTTCATCGCGGCCGCCCAGTTCACCGCCTTCGTCGCCATGGTGGCCAGCTTCGGTCCTCAGTGGTGGGAGCAAGCCAACCTCGGTCTGCGCGGTGCACTGCAAGAAGCGTTCCGGAATCTCGTCATCGCGGGCAATTTGGACCGCGGCGCCCTGGTGCCGCTGGCGCTGTCCATGGCAACGTCCCTGCTCTGGCCCTTTGCTCTCCTTGGCGGTGTTCTGCTCTTGATCAGCGTGGCCGCGCAGTTGGGGGCCACCAAACTGGGCCTTGCCTCCAAGCGCCTGGCGCCGGACCTGACCCGCCTGGATCCGCTCAAGCGGCTTCAGCAATTGCCACGCCAAAACGCCGTCCAGTTCGTTCAGGCCGCAGTCCTGCTTCCGTTGTTTCTGTACGCCGTCTATGTGGTTGGGCGCGCCAACCTCGATGTGTTCTTACGGCTGCCGTCCATGAGTCTTCCGGCCGGCGTTCGTGTGGTGGCGGGTTCGCTGGAAGACCTGTTGTGGAAAGCGGCCGGCCTGTTTCTTGTGGTCGGATTCGTCGACCTCATCCGGCAGCGCCGGCGCTGGCTGGCCGAACTGAAGATGTCCAAGCAGGAAATCCGCGAAGAGATGAAAGATATCGACGGCAACCCGATGACCAAGATGCGCATTCGGCGCATTCAGCGCGATCTCATGCGCCGCCGGATGATGCAGGACGTCGAGAAGGCCACGGCGGTCGTGGTCAACCCCACCCACTTTGCGGTCGCCATCCGGTACGTGCCCGCCGACATGCCGGCGCCGAAGGTGGTCGCCAAGGGCAAGAACTTCCTCGCGCTACGCATTCGCGAGCGAGCCATTCGCCACCAGGTACCGGTGGTCGAGAATCCGCCGCTCGCCCAGGCGCTGTATAAGTCGGCCGAGGTGGGACAGGAGATCCCCGCTCATCTTTATCGCGCGGTGGCTGAAGTTTTAGCCTACATCTATCGATTAATGAATGGGCGGCTGCCAGGCTCTCTCTAAAGGCAGACCCTGAACTTTTATGGCAACTTCGAGCGCACCGATTTCCACCGCCGCGGCGCCGCACTTGGGTGGCAGCCTCACCACGTCCGGCGGGGGGCCTCATCGCGGCGTCAAGCAGCAGACCGACCAGCTCTCGCTCTCCTTCGCGGCGAACCTTCCGTGGAAGGAAATGGCAGTCCCCATCGCCGTCCTGGGAATCGTGCTGGCCATGATTGCCCCGGTCCCAGCCTTCCTGTTGGACGGGTTGATCGCCATGAATATTGCCTTCTCCGTGGTCGTGCTGCTGGTAGGTATCTATGTCACGCGCCCGGTGGACTTCAGCCTGTTTCCCACGACGCTCCTGCTGTTGACGCTTTTCCGCCTGGCGCTCAATATCAGTTCTTCACGCCTGATCCTGCTGAACGGTAACTCGGGAACCGCCGCGGCGGGACACGTCATCGAAGCGTTCGGTAACTTCGTCGTCGGCGGGAACTATATCATTGGCACGGTGATCTTCCTGGTTCTCATTGCAATTCAGTATGTCGTGATCAACCATGGCGCGGTCCGCATCTCAGAGGTCACGGCCCGCTTCACGCTGGATGCCCTGCCCGGCAAACAGATGTCGATTGACTCTGATCTCAACGCGGGTCTGATTGACGAAAACGAAGCGCGGACACGCCGGAAGCAACTGGCGGCCGAAGCGGAGTTCTACGGCGCGATGGACGGAGCGTCACGGTTCACTCAACGCGATGCGGTCGCCAGCATCCTCATCACGGCCATCAACATCATCGCTGGCTTTCTCATTGGTGTCTTCCAGCACGGGATGGAACTCAAGCGCGCCCTGGAAACCTATACGGTCCTCACAATCGGCGACGGCCTGGTCACCGTCATTCCCGCGCTTATGGTTTCCGTTTCCGGTGGTTTGATCGTCACACGGGCCAGTTCTGAGGCACGTCTCAGCGCCGATTTTCAGAAGCAAATCCTCAGCGACCCGCAACCGTTGTTTCTTGCCTCCGGGGTACTTACGCTCATGGCTTTCTTCCCCGGATTGCCGATGGTTCCCTTCCTGACGCTTGGCTCGGGTCTCGGCTATTTCGCCTGGACGCTGCGGCGCAATGCGCTCAAACCGCAAACCGCGGCGCCCACCGCTGCCTCTACACCATCGCGCGAAAAGGAGAACCTGGAAGCGCTCCTGAAAGTCGAGCCGCTGGCCGTGGAGGTTGGCCTGGGTCTGGTCAAGCTGGTGGAAGGCGCGCAGAACTCGCCCTTGCTGCGCCGCATCGGAGCCATTCGCCGTCAACTGGCCCAGGAACTCGGCTATCTTCTACCTCCCGTCCGGCTGACCGATAATCTGGCGCTGAAGGCCGGCGAATACGCGATTCACCTGAAAGGGGTCGAGGTTGCCCGCTATGACATGCCGCCGGGATGCGACATGGCGATCTACTCCGGCTCGGGCGCGCCACCTCCTTTGGATGGTATTCCCGCCCAGGAGCCGGCCTTCGGTCTAACCGCCTGGTGGATTCCCTCCATGGGAACGGAGACCGCTCGGGCTGCCGGCTACACCGTCGTCGATCCGGTCAGCGTGTTGGGCACCCACCTGGCGGAGGTGATTCGACGCCACGCGCACGAACTATTCTCCCGGCAGGACACGAAGAAACTCCTGGACCGGGTCACCGAGGAGAACCCAAAGATTGTCGAGGACCTCGTTCCCAAACTCCTGCCAATGTCCATGGTGCAGCGCGTGCTTCAGAATCTGTTGCGGGAGCGGGTTTCCATCCGCGACGCGGTCTCGATCCTCGAGGCCCTCAGCGAAGGCGGCCAGATCACGAAGAACGCCGTTCTGCTCACCGAGTATGTACGCCAGAGCATCCGGCGCATGATTGTCAAACCCTATCTCGGCACGACGGGAGAACTGCCGGCCTTCTTCCTCGACCCTGGCCTGGAGCAGTCTCTCGAGGGCGCCATCGAGCACACTGAGCAAGCTTCGCACCTCAATTATCCTCCCCAGCGGGTGCGGGAACTGGTCGACCGGATTGGCCGCGCAATTGGCAAGCCGGATGCACCAGTGGTGTTGTTGGCCAGTTCGCCCGCCCGGTTCTTCCTGCGGCAGATGGTTGAACCGGTGTTGCGTAATGTGCAGGTCCTGGCCCACGGTGAGGTTCCCTCGGGCGTGCGGGTCATCTCGCTGGGCGTGATTTCCTAGCCACGGTGACGCGCTTTCGAAAGGAGTGGAATTGTATGAAACTGAAATCGTATTTCGCCGGCACGGTGGAGGCCGCCATGGCCCTTGCCAGCAAAGAGCTTGGGGAGGATGCCATGTTGGTGTACTCCCGCGAGGCCACCGTGGAGACGCGTTATCTGGGCCGCTATGAGGTTGTCTTCGCACTTCCCGAAGCGCCTGGCCCACAAGTCCCGGCCAAGACCGCAACGGCGCCGCAGACCAGTCTCACTCCGGAACCCAAACCGGAATCCAATCCCGCTTTGGAACATGTCTTCCAGGAGATGTCGGTACTCCGTTCCCAATTGGAAAAGCTCAGCAGCCAACTGCAAATGCCGGCGGCGCCCGCCCCCCCCCAAGCCCCCTCCCCCGCCCTGGACACGCCGGCCGATAGGAATGCAAAGGCTGCCGTGAGCGTGGCTGCGGCCGCGGCCGAATGCCTGAAGACCGCCGAAGTGGCGCCGGACCTGATCGCCTGCATAGTGGAGGGGATCGAACGCCGCATCGCATCGGATGTCTCCCTCACGCCGCCCGCTGCACTGAGGGCTGAGTTGGCCGCGCGCATCCACGTAGACAGCCGTGCGGGGTGCATGGCTCAAGGTTCACGAATCGTGATCCTGGTGGGCCCCCCGGGGGCCGGGAAGACAACCAGTATCGTTAAGATCGCCGCCCGCTACATGAACGAAACTCACTGCCCGCCGGCATTGGTGAGTTTCGATAACTATCGGATTGGAGGCGCGGATCAGTTGCGCACGTTCGCCTCTCTGCTAGGCGCTCCTTTTCAGGCCGTCGAGGCGCCCGCGTCGCTACTGGCGAGCCTCCGGTCGCTGTCCGCCCACGACCTGATCCTGGTCGACACATCCGGCTACAGCGACAAGGATATGGACGCAGCAAGCGACCTGGAACGGTTTCTGAGTATTTGCCCCGCGGCAGAAGTACATTTGACCCTATCGGCAACGACCAAACCTGCCGATCTAAGGCGTGCAGTGGAGAGATTCACCCGGTTCCGGCCAACACGGCTCGTATTCACGAGATTGGATGAAACATCCTCGTTTGGTCCGATCTGGTCAGAGTCGGTTCGCCAGGGGTGGCCCTTATCGTTCTTTTCGGAGGGACAACAAATTCCGGAAGACTTGCGTGAGGCCGACGCGGAGTGGCTGGCCGGCCAAATCGCCGGCGAATGGGTGCAAGAGCCCACGCCGGTGATTGCCTCGCAACCGGCGATGCCGACGCAGGATCCGCCGGAGCGGTCGACCCCTTGGCTGGCGGACGCATTTTTGCCGCTGCAAAAGCCGGTCTGGACAGGAGTGTCAGCCGGTTAAGATGCAGAGCCGCCAAGGCGCGCCGCCGTCGAAGCAGTTCGCTCAGATCACACGAGGCTCGGTTCGGAAATGCAAGCGTATCAAATCAGTACCACAGCCAGCGCGGAGGAACGCGAGCGCCTGATTCTCGCTCATCTTCCGCAAGTCCGGCTGATTGCGCGCCGCATTCATGAGCGGCTGCCCGAAAGCGTCAGCCTGGAGGATCTCGTATCGACAGGCGTCATCGGCCTGATTGCGGCAATCGACCATTTTGACCCTACTCATAACGTCAAGCTCAAGACTTACGCCGAATACAAGATCCGGGGCGCGATTCTCGACAGCCTCCGCGGTCTCGATTGGGCGCCCCGCCAGCAGCGCAAGAAGTCCAAGCTGATCGAGGCCGCCATTGCGGCCGTCGAACAGCGGGTTCACAGGGCGGCCGCTGAGGAAGAAATCGCCCGCGAGCTTGGCCTATCCATGGAGGAGTATCACGAATGGCTTGTGGACGTGCGCGGACTAAACCTCGGCCGGTTCGAGACCGGAGCTCCGGACGAAGAAGGGCGCGACGTGCTGAAATTCGTCTCCGATTCCGAGGAAAAGCTGCCGAGCAACATCGTCGAGCGGAGCGAATTGGAGCGGCTTCTGGCCCGGGCCATCGAGCACATGCCCTTTGTGGAGCGAACCATCCTCAGCCTGTACTTCCATGAAGAACTGACCCTCCGCGAAATCGCCAAAGTGGTTCAACTCCACGAAAGCCGGGTTTCGCAACTAAAATCGCAGGCCATCATCCGCCTGCGCGGCTATGTACAAAAGAAGTGGCCTCATCAACGAAGTCGGCGGGAGGCCTGACTGGGGGCACAATGAGGAATCCATTCGCGGAGGACAGCGGCTTTCAAGACTGGCTCGGTGCGCAGTGGGCTGACAGCCTACGGCTCGCACTCGAGAACATGAGCGCAACCGCCATACCGGTGGAACCCTCGGTCTCCCTGGAGAGCGGCGTCAACCCGGGCTCTGACTGGTTCTGGCTTCAGCAGGCGCTAACGCAGGCGCCGCATTGTCCGATGTGGGTCGGCGCGCCGGCCATCACCTGGCGCCGAATCGCCGTGCGGATTCTGGAGGCGGCCGGCGTGGAGAGCGGGGGTGAAGAGGAAATCCGTCGGACATACGTCGAGGTGGTTCAGCACAGCTTCAATGCCCTGGCAAGCGCCTTGACCGGCGTACTCGGCCGCGAGGTGACGAGCGGCCCATCGAACGTACCTCCCGCGGCGCCACTGCTACCCTGGCTTCAGTTCACACTCGGCGCGGACCTGGGCACACCCATCTTTCTCGCGTTCGCCCCGACTCTACGCGAGTCATTGGCCGTTCTCGCCGCCCCACCGCACACGGAAGGGAGCTTGACCCAGTTGCCGGCCACGCCGCCGAAGGCTCCGGGGGTAGCGTCGAAAATCGAGGTGCTCTACGAAGTCGAACTGCCGGTGAGCATTTCGTTCGGCCACGCTCAACTGCCGTTACGAGACGTCCTGAAACTTGCAACTGGCTCGATTGTCGAGCTCAATCGTACTGTGTCCGAGCCCGTTGACATCGTCGTGAACAACTGTATCATCGCCCGCGGCGAAGTGGTCGTCGTCGACGGTAACTACGGCGTCAAGATACTCGAAATCGTCAATCACAACGAGCGGCTGCGGTCGCTCAGATAGGACTTCAACATGACTCCCCTGGTTTCGCTCCTGCTACCGTACGCCCTGCTGGTCGTGATCATCGGGCTCTGCCTGGCGCTGTTCGTGTTAGTGAAGGCCGACGTGCGCCGGCACGCCTCCCGGTGGACCCGCGAGCGCGAGGAGTTGCTGGAAACTCAGCATGCCCTGAAAACACAGATTTCGGCCTTGGAGGAGGCGGTTCGCACGCGGGAAGAGCGCGCCGAAACTACTCCTCCCGCTCCGGCCGCGCCGGTGCGCCTCTCCCTCAATCTCCAACGCCGGGCCCAGATTCTCCGGCTCGCGAAACGGGGCGATCGCGCCGACCAGATTTCGGCAACCTTGAACATGCCGCAGAAGGAAGTGGAACTATTCCTCAAGCTCCAGTCAGGCCAGCAAGTCTGCTCCTGAGCCCAGGTGAGAAAGGGAGCCACAACAGCAGACAGAGTCCGGCGGCGAGGGCTTCTCCAAAGATCAGATACCAGGGCCATGGCCCCAAATAGTCCAGGATTGTGGGAGCCTCTGGCTTCCGGCAAAGATACAGATAGTTGGTTTGGAATGCTGCGTTAACAACACCGGCCAAAACGGCGTAGGCATTGGCCGCCAGAAGAAACCGCCCCACGGCTCGGGGGGTGAGGCGCATGCCCGCACCCCAGACGAGAAACAGAACAGCCGCCACGGTCAGGCCGTGCGATAGGAAGTAGTAAATGCTGGGGTAGGAAGGCCAGGGCGCCCAGAGGTCCGGCGTCAGCAAGGCCATGCCCCCGCCGGCCACCCCGGCGAAGTACGCGAACTCGAAGCACCACTGCCGCCGGAAGAAACTCGCGGCCGCGGCGGCCCAGACGCTCAAATCACACAACTGCAGCGGCAGATTGTGCACACCGAATCCTTCTTCCCGATACCGGAAGAACCACCACATCAGTTCATTTCCAACGAGCAAAACGGCGAAAATCCGCGCCGCCAATGCCGTACGGCCGACATTCCCGCGCACGCCGAGTCCCAAGGCCGCCGGAAGTGCCACGACCGCCGCCAAGATCGCGGAGTGCTCCAGTCCCCACGGGCGGAACACGCCCAAGCTACTCCTCGATCACGCAAACGTCACGAAGATTCCTATAGTCGTCGGCGAAGTCTAGCCCGAAGCCAACCACGAACTCGTCCGGAATTGTGAAGCCAACGTAACGTACTTGGACCGGGCGTAGCCGCCGCGACGGTTTGTCCAAGAGCGCGGCAATCTGGATCGACCGCGGCCGCCGCTGCTGAAGCACGTGCGCCAGGTACGTGAGCGTGACGCCCGTGTCCACAATGTCCTCGACAATCAGGACGTCGGCACCCTCGAGCGACAAATCCAAATCCTTGGTGACCTTCACTTCGCCCGACGAGGTCTTGCCCCGGCCGTAGCTCGAAATTCCCATGAAATCGAAGCGCACCGGGCCAGGAATTGCCCGCGCCAAGTCACTCAGAAAGATGCACGCACCCTTGAGGATCGCAATCAGGTAGATGGGACGGTCCCCGTAATCCGCACGAATCTGGCGTCCCAGTTCCCCCACACGTTCCCGGATTTGATCCTCGGAAATCAGGACGCGAATCCTGGGCGGCGCCGCAGGTTTTTCCTCCATCCGTTTTCCTCCTAATCTGCTCGTCGGATCCGCGTGCTAGGCTCGCCGATGTGGATGTGAGCCGCAGTCGCCATGCCCGGCCGGGGAGCGCGAAAAGCCAGATAGGTGATCCGCAGTGCCTCGAGGAATTTTCGCAGCCAGCGGCCTTCTTTCGAATCCGGGAACAGAGCCACATCCACGCGGCCGCGATGATCGAAGCCCCACGCCCGGTGCAACGCCGTCTCGCCCCTGGCACTCACCGGCAGCGGCCGGCCGAACTCCCGTTCATAAGCAACCGAGATAGCCTGAAACTGGGCAGTCGTAAAACTCCCGACACCGTCAAAACGCTCCATGTGCGGTAAATCCTGATCGGCCTCTTCTTCGGCGAACTCCGCATTGTCTTCGGTGCGAACCATCGTCACCAGTTCCTCAAACAGCCGGGCGCGTGCCAACGCCAGTTCCCGCACACGGCGGCTGGCATCCAAATCTTCCAGAAATGGCGTGAGATAGGTAAAAGGCACAACCCCGGCGTCGAGCTTGCGCTTGGCCGCCTCAAGGCGCCGCGCTTTACGTTCCAGACGCCGGTCGGCCGCTTCCACCATCTCCCGCGCCTGCTCTTCAGTCAGGTTCTCGATGGACACACGGCCGTAGAGGAGCGCTCGCAATACCCCTTCGTCCCGCGCTTCGTCCCGGGCATCCGCCGCATCGTCCAAAGCTTGCCGGGGCAAGGCGCCGGCCTCCACGAGGCCCTGAATGCGCGCGTATTCGCTTTCCGCCTGGGCAATCTTCGACTGATCCTGCCCAAGGGCAATCGAAAACGGCAAGGTGACGCACACAACCGTCAGGGAGAGGAATCGACGCACTCATCTTTAGTGTAGTACGATACGGCGTAGGAGAGTCTTATTCCGCCGCGCGCTGTCAAAAAAGCTGCTTCCGCTACTTCTCGCATTTCCCGAAAAAAGCCTGCCTCTGTCACGGTGCCTTCGTGGTTGACTTGTGTCCGGGCGGCTGAAGAAAAGAAGTCGTCCGACATTCGAGTGCTCGACCTGCGTCCTGCAACCTCGTTTACGGATTTTTTCGTCTTGTGCAACGGGAATAATCAGCGCCAGTGCCAGGCCATCTGCGATGAGGTGGAGAGCGCTATGGAGCAGCGTGGCGAGCGGGCCATTTCGATTGAGGGCTACGACAACGCAGAGTGGATTCTTCTGGACTACGGCGATCTCGTCGTGCATGTGTTTACCCCCCCCACCCGTTCGTTTTACGATCTGGAACGCCTATGGCGTGACGCGACCCCCGTGGCCATCCCTGCCCCGTAGCGGCATTTGCTTCGGCCCGCGATCCGGCACCCGTAGCCTGAATTTCTCACGAGGTTCATAACCGAAGGCCGCCTCCCTACGCCTCAACATTTGTATCAAAAGATGTTGCGGCAAGAAAGGAAACGGCCTTGCTCATAACAGAGCGCAGCGAAGACCGCCTCGAGTTTGGCGTTGTTACCGAAGTAGTCGGCGACGTTTCGGATCTTCTTGGTCAGTTCGGGATTGGGCGAGGAGATCGCGCGCAGGGACGCGACCAGTTTGTCGATCTTGCCTTTGTCGAGCCAGCGTTTTGGATGCAGGCCGATCCAGACGTTGCGGCGTTTGGTGTCGGTGGGAGGAAGGAGCCGGGCGATTTCCCACAAGTGCGGGCGGGCGTGATAGAGGTCGACGATCTGCAAGGCCCCGGGGAAATGCTGTTGGGCGAGGTTCCAGATCCACTCCGCACGATCGCCGAGGACGACCTTCTTTTCGGCGTGGCTCCAGCCACGCTTCCAGGCCTCGACGTAGAGTCGCCTGCCGAACTGCTCGGCGCTCTCGATGGCGCCGGTGTAGGTGCTCGAAGCGGGATCGCGAATCGGAAAGCCATCTTCGTCGGCGGCCGTTTGCGGGAACACGCAGCTGAGTTTGGCCTCGCGCGGGTATGCGCGGGCAGGCCGTCGATCTTGCCTTTGCGATCGACGGTTTCTTTCTTCACCACGGGCACGCCGGTGCCGTCCATGGCTGACGAGGATTGGCAGATCGAGTTGCACCGCGCGGTCGATCTCTTGTTGCTCGCATCGCGCCAGATCGGCGCCGATGCTCTCGGCCACGCGTTCGACGGACTTGGTGGCGACCTCCAGGCCCGCCAGCAGCTTCATCTGCTCACGGCCGTGATCGAACGCGGCATCCTGTCCCACCAGCGCTTGCCTGCGCCGCACGCCGGGCGAGAGCTGGGTGTTCTCGATATCGAGTTCCTCGTCGGCCGGGAATTGGCCGCCCGCACGGGCACGGGATGGTGCGCTGGCCCGGTTCGGGAAACCGCAGCAACTCGCTCAAAGTACGCGCCCCGGCTTGCCGCATCGCGGAGCGGATCCGCATCTCGACGGCTTCCACGTCCACGTGGCCGGTCTTGCGGATACCTGTGAAGATGGTCCGCAGCAGCTGTTCTACCTCGCGCGCGACTTCCTGCTGGATCGCCTCGGCCGTTTTCTTTCCTGTTCACTCCTTGGTGGCTCTTCGGCTGGTCGCAGGCGGCAGATTTGTCTCATTCACTTCCCGGAACGAGCGGCTCAGCTCCTGAAACTTGCGGAACTCGCCGATTTCCCGTTCCGCCTTGCGCACCGCCGCCGGCGTCGGTGAAGCTTCGCCGATGGTCTTGCCTTGGACCTTGTAGGTGAGCCGCAGAGTTGGGCCGTGGCCGGGGTCGTCGGGCTGAGGGCAATGACAAGTGGGCTTGCCGCAACGGCGGACGATTCCGGTGACCGATCCGGGTCGAAGATCGCCCAAGCGGGATAGTTCGGCGGCCAGGAGGCTGCGCCCAGCCCACAGAAAAGGAAAGTCCCAAACTTGTCATTCTGCTGTCGCGCACCCCGATTGCAGCGCGCCGGTTGCATCGATTATTCTGGTTTTGTATGTGGAGATATAGGTCTCAAAATCTGATAATAATCGTGTTAGCCTTGGGCGCGCCGTCGGCGGGGGCTGCCCTGGAAATTCAGCAGGTGCAGGAGACCGACGAATTGGGCGTCGCTCTGCTGCGAGGTAACCCGGTTTGGAAGGTGGTTGAGAAAGTAGGAAGCGAACGGTGGGACGCCACGTGGACGCTTCGGTCCGACGGAAAGACTTTCGATGGACACTGGGTTCATCAGCCGGGCGGGAATTCGGGGGAGCTGAGCGCCTTCGCGAAGATCACGTCCCTGCGAGGCTCGAACATCGTGGTTGATCGGGCGGGGCTGGGACGGTACACGGGGGTATTGTCGGCTGATCGCACTCGAATCACGGGGCGGATGAGTTGGGCTGGAGGAACCTGGGAGGTCCGCCTGGAAGGAGGAGCGCTGGGCGGGAATGCAGGCGGCAAGGCCACCAGCGGCGTGGCGGCGCCGAGTGCGACAGGGCGCACGCCTTCCTCCACGCGCAACCCGACGAACGGGGCCCCAACCCAGCGGTCGCTCGCGGGGCAGAAATGGCGTGTGGTGGAAACGAGTGGAGGCGACCGGTGGACGGCGGAGTGGACCGTACGGAGCGACGGGCGGTCGTTCGACGCAACTTGGAGCCACAGTCCGGGGGGCGATCAGGGGCGGCTCACTAACTTCGCGCGAATCATCTCGATTTCGGGTAACCAGATCCGAATCGAGCGGCCCGGCTTGGGGATGTACACAGGTACTATCGCCGGGGACCGCCGGAGCATTCGCGGCGGAATGAGTTGGGCGGGCGGAGCGTGGACGGTGACGCTCTCTGAAACGCGGCTGCCCGACTCTTTGCCGTAGCTCTTGTACCCGAGGCCAGGGGTTAGAACTCGCAGCGGCCGTCACTCGACGTGCTTGAGCAGGATGCCAAAGCTGCCAGCCTTTTCCGGTAAAGACCGCCCGTTTTCTTCGGTTTAAGCGTCCGACATCAGTATTCTCCGGAAAATACAACCCGCGAGCACCGTTTCGTGAGCGCGAAACCCGTTGCGTATGACACCATGTGGCGTCACGACGACGGCGACGACTGACTGCCAGTGTTCGGGCGTGAGTGGGCTAACCAGCTCAGGCGAATTTATGCCAAATACTGTTGATGGAAGTGCGTCAAATCATTCTGAAAGCGACAGCCCAGTCGCCGAATTCTCTGTAATTGGTGAAGCAACGAATCGAATCGTCGGGATTCCTTGACCTTGCTTCCGAACCGGGGGCTGGCCGTTCTATCGCCCCTTTTTGCTACTTTTGAACACTCCCCAGTAGGAGAAGTAGTACTGGCCGCGATAGATGGGATTGGATGGATCGGCGTAATTCCACAAGCCGCAGACCGAGCCGCCGGGATTGGAGTAGACGGTCCACGTGTCGCCGACACGCTGTCGAGATAGAAACTCGCATATCGCGGATTCTTGGGCAATGGGGTTTTGGTATTGGCCCGGAAATTGGCCGCAATGTGAGCATTCACATCCGTGGAGGGTCCCTTCACGTAGGCTCCACGGCCGTCGCCGATCAGCGAGCGTCCCGTGCCAATGTCCAGCGTCAGCGGGACCATGCTGAAGCCCGGGTCTTTGCATTGCGCAAATGCGGCTAGCGCCGCGAATGGAAACACGATGAGTGTCTTCATAAAACCTCCTGTTTCTTTCGATCGATTTGTCTGTGTTGCGTCTGAGTCAGCGCTCGTCGCAGGCGCTTGCCGCGTTAGAGAGATTTCCTGAAGCAGGCCAGGATCCTTCGCTAACACGGCCGCTCAGCGAGTTCAGGAACGCCACGAGTGCCGCCTTTTCATCCGCTGAGAGCCGTAGCGGGTGTATCTCCGGATCAAGGTGTGCATTCTGGCGCCCGCCTTCCGAGTAGAATTCGACGACATCTCCCAAAGTAGCGAGGCTGCCGTCGTGCATGTAGGGAGCGGTACGGGCAATCTCGCGCCGCGTCGGGGTTTTGAATGCGCCGAGATCCTGAGCGCTCATCCGTGAAGTTCGGACCCACATGGCAGGCCGTGCAGTTCGCCTTGCCGCGGAACACGTCCAAGCCGCGGCGGGCCTCGTGTGAAAGAGCTTTCGAATCGCCATCCAGGTAACGGTCAAACGCCGAACTTCCGGAACGGATTGTACGGACGTAGCTCGCCAGCGCTCGCGCGATGTCCGAGGCCGGCATTCTGAACCGCGCTTCCAATTCCTGTGGACTGAGCGCCAGTTCGATCGGACTGAAGATTGGCTCCAGTACCTGCTTTTCGAGCGTAGGCGCGCGGCCGTCCCAGAAGTGCGAGGAGCCGTACCCCCGGTTAATCAGGGCCGGAGCGCTGCGGTTACCCTTTTTGCCGTCGATCCCGAGTGCAACTGGACGGCCATCGCTGAATGCGCGCTTGGGGTCATGACAGGAGGCGCAGGAGAGAGTCCGGTCACGCGACAGGCGGCGGTCGAAGAAGAGCCTGCGTCCGAGAGCGATTTTGTCGCGGGTCAGCGGATTGTCCTCAGGCACAGGCATGAACGCATCCAGCCCAAGCGGGGCATCGATAATCCGAAGCCCCGCCGCCCATGTTGTCGCTCCGACCGCCAGGATGAAGAAGTTCCGCCTCAGCGCGGAAGATAGTTTTCCATCACCCATACGGAGTCCTGAGTGTCGCCGAAACTGCCGATGGCCACCTGCCTTCCGTCCGGATGAACGCTGATGGACTGGATGCGCTTGGCCTTCAGACCGGTTGCCACAGGTTCGCCACCGCCGATGGGAACCCGCCAGATTTCATCGTTGCCGTTTTCGCCCATGGAGGACGTACTTACTGTCGGGCGTCAGCATATGCGTGGTGATCTCCGTCGGCCTCTTGGCTACGGCGAGTGTGACGGGTTCGCCCCCAGTGGCAGGGACAGACATCAGCCGAATTTCTCCGGCTCCTCTGGTGTCGATTGAGCGCCAAACCAGCCAGTTCCAATCCGGCGAACTCCGTGCCCCCTGGTTTCGAAACGTGCCAGACTTCTCAGGAACCAGGATCGTTTCCTGCCCGGATTTCAGGTCTCGCTCAACGGTTCGTAACCCCTCCGGTTGACGTTGAACCACGCGCACTTTTCCAGACTTTGCAGTCTCTCCCGGCTGCCCGATCAGTTTGAAGGCGCCCGAACGCGGGTCCATCGCGAAAAGGCCCATCCGGCCCTTGTCGCCGCGTCCAACAATCCGGATCTGCTCGCCAGTGTGAGACAAGTTGTTGATGTAGCCCATAGGGGGAGTTAGATCGGTTTCCTCGCCCGAATCCGAGAACGAACCGTGATTCCCTTCGCGGTGCGGGGGCCACCTCCATCCCTCATGGAACCTGATTGATAGACCAGCGCTTTTCCATCGGAAGAGAACGCGGCAACCCCCTTCTCTCCAAGGTGCCTTGTAGACGCCAGCTTAGTGGCCACCATTTTCCCCGTCTGCGAATCCAGTTCCGCGACATAGACCTCCCGGCCCGCCCCAGTCGACTCGCGGTAGTAGAAAGAGCCATTACGGTCAAAGCCAAGCGGCTGGATGTTGCCGACATTCGACTTCAGTTGGCGAGGTTCGCCTCCCGGCTTGTTGCCTGACATGGGAAGCAGCCAGATGCTCATCGATCCGCTACGGTTGCTCCGGAACAGGATGTATTTTCCGTCCGGTGTCCATCCCAGGAGGGTGTCGTCGGAAGGGTGCCGGACAAGGGCTGTTTCGCTGGAGCCGTCGGCCGCCATCAGGAAGATGTCCCGTTCCGGCGCTGATCCCAAAGACGGGAAGTCGTACACCAAATACCGACCATCAAGAGAGACGCTGACAACCCCGATGAATTGCTGCCATAGCCCCGACTTAAGGACTCGTGCCTTTCCGTCAGCCACCGAAATCACGGCGAGTTGCGCGGTCTGATCTTTCCGGAAGAAATGAGCGACCAGCGATTTACCGTCCGGAAACCAAGCCACCGGCTCGACGTCTGCTTCGGGATTACTGTACACGGTGCGTGGAGCCGAACCGTCCGTTCCGATCACACGAACTTCGGCCCCGTTCTTGAGATACCAATAGTAAGCGATCCACTTGGAATCCGGTGAGACGGCATGCTGAACGGCTCCTCCGCCTTCTCTGGAGGAAGTCAGCTTCCGGATCTCTCCGGGGACCATGTCCGCCACCACCAGCGTATCGTGTTCGGCCCAGTCAATGAACGCCAGACGGCGCCCGTCCGGGAAGATTCTTGCCTCGCCGAGACTGAGCCCCGGCCGGGTCCAGACCTGCCTCACGGCAACGCCTGCGCCCGCCGTGCGGTGTCCCAGCTTCGCCAGCCTCTCGCGCGCCATCACCGCCTGCGCGCTCTGGTCGCTGAACTCCTTCACGACCCGCTCATACGCCTTGCGGGACTCGGCCATGCCCAACTTCTCGTAACACTGGCCCATCCGGAGAAGCGCCTGCGCCGTCACCGCGCGGTTGCCGGCGTGTGCCGCAACAATCTTCTTGTACAGGTTTATCGCCTGCTCCAGATCGCCATCGACAGTCTCCTTTGTGATGGCCGCCTGCAACTGCGCCTCGGCAGGCACGCCCTGCGCCGCCCAGAGAGCCGCGGTCAGCGCCGCTGCTAACGCCGTGATCATGATTCGATTCATACTGCCTCCCAGAAAGCAGATTAAGGCGGGGGCGTCTGGTGAAAATCGGGCCTGTGTCTGGTTTCTGTCAAACTGCTCCATCACCCGTCGAACCGGTAGCCCAGGCCGCGAACGCTGGTCAGGAAGCGTGGCTCGTCCGGCTTCGGCTCAATCTTGCGGCGCAGATTCATAATGTGGTTATCGATAACGCGATCCGTGGGCGAACTGTCCTTACCCCACACTTCATCGAGAATCTGTTCGCGCGTCAGTAAGCGCCCGGACCGCTTGAGGAAGACGCTCAGCACTTTGAACTCGGTCGCGGTCATTTCGATGGTGTGCCCGCCTCGCCGCACCTGGCACGACCCCATATCCACCTCAACCTCGCCGAAGCGAACAAGGGCCGCCCCATCCGGAGCCGTTCTCCGCAACACCGCCTTGATGCGGGCGCGCAGTTCCAGCGAACTGAACGGCTTGGTCACGTAGTCGTCGGCCCCCAGTTCCAGACCGAGCACCTTCTCGGCTTCCTGCGTGCGGGCGGTGAGCATGATCACCGGAGTCTTGATGCCGGCGCGCCGTAGTTCGCGGCACACCGTAAAGCCATCCTTCCGCGGCAGCATCAAATCCAGGACGATAAGGTCGAAGGCGGTTTCGCGGGCGCGGCGTGCGGCGAGTTCGCCGTCGGCGGCAGCCTCTACCTGGTAGCCCTCAAGTTCGAGATCGTCCCCAATTCCCAGCGCAACGCCGGGATCATCTTCCGCCAGTAAGATCTTCGTCATGATGCCTCCACCGCGGGCAGGCACAGGGTAAACGTGCTTCCCGTGCCCGGTTCACTCTGCACGGTTACCCGTCCGCCATGCGCCTGAATGATGTGACTCACCATCGCGAGTCCGATGCCGCTGCCTTGCACGGTCGACTCCTTCGCCGCGCGGCCCCGCACGAATTTCTGGAAAATCCCAGCCTGCTCGGATGCAGGTATTCCCAACCCCTGGTCGCGCACGCGGATGACTACTTGCGGCCCGGTCTGGACCAGTTCCACCCAAATCGTGCGCCGATCAGGCGAGTACTTCACCGCGTTGTCGAGCAGATTCCGCACGGCGCGACCCAAAGCCACGCGGTCGCCGCGCACAGCCGGGATGTCGGCCTCGGTCGTCAGTTCGATCCGGTAGCCGTGCGGCGATACTTCGCGTTGGAAGTCATCCACCAAGGAACGCACGAGCCCCGCAGGATCAAAAGGCTCGAAGCGGAACTCGGCGGCGCCCGCTTCCATTCTGCCGAAATTCAGCAGATTATCGACAAGCCGGTCCAGGCGCTCGCTTTCTCGCACGAGGACCTCGTAATACTGCCGCCGCCGGTCCTCGCCCGGGACGCGGCCGGTGTGAAGCAGTCCGCTCAGTTGGCGCAAGGTGGTGAGGGGAGTCCGAAATTCGTGCGACACGGCCGCCACAAAATCCGACTGCAATCGGGCCAAGGCAACCTCTCGGGTCACAGCGCGGGCCATGAAGTAGCTTGACACGCCCACGAGGCCGATCATCAGAGTAAGGCCCGCAAGCAGCAGCCGCCGGCGCAGATCGAATCCATTCTTCACCTCCTGCGCCCCGCGGTCCATGACGTGGAGTGTCCACGGAAGGCGAGTTGCTGAAGTCAGGCGGACGGTCTGTGGCTCGGACGGATGCCCGAGGATCGTTCGTCCATTGGCGTCGGTGAGCGCCAGGCGGACCTCGCCCGATTCGCCCGGCCATCTTCGTTCCAGCCAGGCTGGCGTGGCAGCCAAACCGACCAGATCGCCCCGCGTTCCCCGCCAAAACAGCAGCACCGGCTTTCCTCCCGCCGTCCATTCATGGAGCCTGCCGCTCCCTTCCAACTTCGCCTCGCTCCATTGCTTCCAAAATTGCCCGACGCCTTCCGCAATCGCCAGGTTTTCGTCCGCATCGTCCTGGACCGGCATGCCGAGCCACTGGCGCGCTGCGCCTTCGTAGAAGAGAAAGGGCCCCCGGGACAGCCGGTGCCGGCCACTGTGGAGCAGTGCTCTGATTTCCTCTGCCTCTCTCCTGAGGCCGGCGCGATCGCCCATGTGATCGAACAACCCCGCCAGGGCGTGCCGCGCCACCAGTTCCGCGGGAACGCCGTCGACGGCGGCACCGGCAACGTGAGCCAGGTCGTGATATGCGGATACTGCCTGATCCGTCCTGCCCAACTTGCGGAAATTGCGCGCCAGGCGCAGGAGTGCTGCGGCGCGGACCGGCGGCTGTTCCCGGGAATCGCACATCGCCCGAAGTAACTGCACGGCGCCGCCGAAGTCTTTTTTCTGATATTCGAGCGCTTCGGCCTGCGCGAACTTATCTGCCGGCGGTTCCGCGTAGGTCTGCGGCCCAGGGTAGTAGAGAAGCCCTTGGGCCGGGAATGTCTCCACCGTATCCGCGCGGAAGACGAATCGAACTGCCCCCTGCTCCGCGACGAACTTCCGGGATTCGAGTTCCCGATCCACTTCGCCCAGTGCTTGTGCCAGTGCGATCGCGGCGAGGTCGCGGCATGGTCCCGCCGCTCTTGTGCCCGCTGGCTTTCCAGGGCGCGGTCCTGCTGCTGAAGCCTCCAGCCCAGCCAGCCCAGTAACCCGCATAGGAGCAATGTCCCCGCAAGGAAAAGCGTTAAAAGCCGGTGCGGCGGATGAAGCCATGTCGAGCGCATGGGGTCAAAAGCACTTCAATTATATGCACCCGTGTCAGACGGCGATCTGCTTTGTGTCTGAGTTCGGTCAGGCCGATTCATCCTGTCGCATCAAACTGGTGAATGATGCCGGCGCCGGAATGGGCTTGAACCCCGGCCAGGCCCGGCGGGTTATTGGGCGGCGGAGTTGCGGAACATGTTGCCGGTCAGCACGGAGTAGATGCGGTCGCCGACGTCGGCGTAGCCGATGCGGTCAGGGAGTCCGCTGGAAGTATAGGGGCGGTTGGGAGCATAGATGACCGTGAGGCTCATGGGATTGGCGCCGCCGTCGGGAATCATTCCCAGGAGCCAGCTAGGGATCGTGAGAAGTTCGGCGGGGGGCATGCGGCAGAGGATACGCGCGGAGGAACTGAGATTGGCCAGGGTGATCGACAGTCCGACTTCGACGTGATGGTCGGGGCGGTTGGGCAAGTTCGTTAAGCGGATCTGCAAGTCGTTGAGGGCGTCGATAGTCCGGCCGGCGACGAGCGATGCGCCGATCGGCGTGGTTGGAATCGCGAACGGAAACTGAAACACCGAACGGAAACCGGGCACGAGGGGGGATCCGGAGGCGAGTACGTCGATGGGACCGAACGGGCTGAGGGGGTTGGAGGCGGCGGTGAACTGATAGACATTCAGGGAGGCGGAAGCGCGGCGAAGCCGTTCGGTGATGCCTCCGCGCAGGAGCTGTACATCGGGTCCGAGGTCCACGTAACGGGCATCGGGGAACACGGGCGGCCGTTGTCCGCTATAAAGGTCGGCATAGCAGCCGAAGGAGATCTCCCAGGCGTCTTTGAAGTACTGGAAGTCGATGGGTCCCTCCTCATAGAAGGCCTTGGTGATGAAGGCCTGGCCGCCGCCCGAGCCGCCGAAGTCGCGTTTGAAGTCGATGCGGTTGAAAGTACCTTTGACGGTGAAGGGGACATCGCCGGGTGTAGCCTTGCGGAAGAGATCGCGCATGGAGGGGCCGATCGGGTCATCGCAGATATTGAGCGAGGAATCGGCCACCGAGATCGTGGCGATATTGCTCTTCATCGTGTTTTGGTCGCGAAAATACAAGCTGGTCCAGCAGCTATTGCGTTGATTGGCGGGGATACGGAACAGTTCGTAGGCAATGCCGGGAAACAAACGGCCGGACATGAGGCTTGGCACCACCTGGTCCTGCAAGAAGAGCTGGCCGAAGGAGGCTGGACGGCGCGGGTCCACCGAGGCCTCCGGTTCGGCGCCGGCCATCAAGTGTTGGACTTGCTCGAGGTCCTCGGCGGCCGCTACAGCACCCGCGGGTTCGGGGACCCGCGCGTTCACCAGCAGCATGACGGTCTCTCCCGGACGGGCCGGATTGATCAGGGTCACCGGTTCGAAGCGCGAATTCAACACCAGTGCGGGACCGGCGAACCTGCCGTTGAGGGTATAAATGCCGGCGACATCGGCCACGCGAATGGCAACGCCGGCGCTGGTCCGGCCTTGGTGCGTCACGGTCAGGGTGGCGCTGCCGAGCGGCGTTGCGGAGGGAAGAATGGCGAGGACGCCCGCCGCCTGGACCGACATTACGAGCGCGTCCAACTCCATTTGTCCCGAACGGACCTTGACACTCGTGCCGGCGAGTTCCGTACCCAGGGGGAAGGATGGAAAGCCGCTGACCGTGGTCGCCGGGCCGAGGTTAGAACCGGCGATCCGCATTACGCCACCGGGCGGGATGCCGTAGCCAGGGAAGCGTGGTGGAATCTGACTCGCGGCCTCAACTACGGCGGTGACGACCGGCGTCTGCGCCCAGGCGCTGGTCACCACCAAGATCGGAAGGAGCCAAAGCAGTTTTCTCATCGTCTCGATTCCTCTGCCCTTAGCGATAGCTGACCATCCTGGTATTGGTCGCCGAGTAGTTCACTAAACCGATATCGAGGCCCGGCGCGGTGAAGCGCACCGTCCTGGAAACGGTTCCGACCGAAAGAAGTCCGCTGGGGATCTGCTCCTGGGTTTGGCTGGGCGGCAAAGCGGCGAGCACGGAAGGGGGCACGGTGAAGGCGCCGGCCGACGCCCTCTGGCGGCAGACGAAGCCGGCGCCGCGTGCGGCCGAAAGCGCGACTGAACTACCGGCGATCTCGACAAACTCGCGCCCGGCGTCCGCGCCGGACCATTGTATGGTAACGCCGGCCGACCGGCTGATCGTGGCGATCGAATTCCGGTTGGTCCAATCCGGCGGGTTGGTTACGGTCACTTCCGCGGAAAAGGGGCCGGTGGCCGCGCCTGCGCCGCTTTCGACGCGATAGACGCCCGGCGTGAGGAAGAAGGGCAGGGTAAGGCCCGGCAATCCCGGAACAGTCTGGCCGCCGCCGATGACACCGGCGTACACGCCGGGAGCAACCCTGGCGACATTCCGGGCTCTGGCGCCACTGGCGATCCGCAAGGCAGCCCCGGCGTCGAGCGGGTCACCGCCGGTAGGGTCGGCTTCTTCCGGCTGCAGCCCGGTGAACCGGAAGACGGTGCAGGCGCCGACGACGGAAATCCCGGTCAACCGTTGTGCCCGGAGCATGCCCGTGAGAAAGTCGAACCGGCCTACCGAAGCGGTAACGGTCTCGGTGCGGATGGGCGCGGCGGCGATAGGCCCGGGCGTAGTCAGCCAAAGGTCGACACGGCGAAGAGTGATCGCCGCGGCGCGGAGATGTCCGCGCTCGCGGGCGGCCTGAATGTCGGCGGATTGCCAACCCTCGCCGTCTGCGCAGATCTGCCCTTCGCCGACCGACATGGCGACGGTGTTGCTCGGAACGCCGCCGACGAGCACCACGACGGGGACGAAGCAACCCGTCAAATCCGCGCCGGGCGGTACGCGAAACGCGATCTGGTCGAGCCCGGCACAACAGCCGCTGCGGCCGCGATAGAGGATCTCCGCCGGCTGCCCTCCCACAAGGACCACCACGTCCAACTCCGCCAAATCTCCCGGAAGCGGACCGCCGCTCTCGTCGCCGGTGACGGGTCCGATGCCGGTCCCCCAAATGACCCAAACGGCCCCCGGCTGAGCGGGCTGCACCAGCGTGTTGACTACGTTCGCGGGGTCGGTGAAGATTCCCGGTCCGCTGCCGGCCTGGTTGAGGGTGAAGATGCCGAACCGGCTCCGCTCCACGCGGACCGCCAAGGGTGGGCTGGTTTGCCCGCCAAAACTCACGGTGAGGGTTCCCGCGCCGGTTGGCGTCGAAGACGGCAGGATGGCCGCCACCTGGCCCCCAATCGTGTAAACCATGAGCGCATCGACCGACGTCTGGCCGACGGTAACTCGGACGGACGTTCCGCCCAACGTCGTTGGGAGAGGAAAAGCATCGACAAGGACAAGACTGCCGGGTCCCAGGCGCTGCCCATACACAACAAACATGCCCCCTTGCGCCAAACCACCATTGGGCAACGCGGCATCGACGGAACTGGCGGCGTTAGTGGCGGAGGTGACCACCGGCTGCGCCGCGGCCGAGCCGGCCAGAACGAGTGCGACTCCAGCAACCCTCATCAAGTTGAAAGCCATATCGATGTCCTGTCTGGCGATTTGCGTGCGCGTCACGTGCCGATGCCGGTTTCCGCGCCGGGCATGTTCGGACGGGCACATCCCTCAAAGCCGGACTGTCGCGTTCCAAGACAGTGCCAACTGAAACAGAATCATATACGCGTCTAACCGGTTTGGCAATGGAAAAAACGCACATGGAAAAAACGCACTTTGGTCAAGTCGCGGTAACTTCGGCTACACTGCTGAACTTGCGACGTGAATACACTGCTGCAATGGTTGGCGTGGTGGACGCGCTGGCGTTGGGCCGCGAGTTGGCGGCGGTAGCCCAGCGGACTGCCAGTTTCTGAGACGATGAGAGCCATGAAACAGGATCGCGTTCG
>JAEUQD010000617.1 GCA_016789925.1 Bryobacterales bacterium
GCAGGATCTCGTAGCCGCGGTCATTCGGGTTATAGCGCCTGCCGCCCTGGTGCCCGTCCTCTTTGCCAGATTGCACGTTCAGCGGCTTGCGCAGCAGCTTACTCGCTTCGACATCGTTCTCGTTCACCCGCTCCAGCAGAATCCGGTAGTTGGCGTACACCGCCTTCGCATTCATGAAACCGGCGCTATTCGCCGGATTCATCTCCATCGACGGCACGCGGCCCGCCACGCCGTGGCACGACAGGCACGCCATCTCGTCTTCCCGGTTCGGCCGCAGCAACTCCGGCACGACCCAATCCCGGAAGTAGGCAAAGTTCTTTTGCCACGCCGGCGACAGCGCCTTCACTTCGGCCACATCATCCTCGATGAATTCCGGCCGTGCCGTTTTCAACGCCGCGGCGATCTCCGGCCGCTTCCGTACGGTCACATCGGCGGCCAGTGCGGTCGCGGTGCTCCGCAGGCGCGGGTCGGTGGCGCTGAGCTGCTTCAGGTAAAGCTTCACCGCGCGGTCGCGATACGGCTGGTAACGGTCCGGTCCCGCCGCGGCAACTCCGTTCACATCGGGCACCGGCGTGCCATAGGTGAGCAGCCACTTGATCGACGGTAACCAGAACATCTCATCCATCGGCGTCTTAAACTCCTCCGGCATCTGCGCCAGCAGAGCGTCGGTATGCAAATCGCTATTGGAATGCACCACCGGACCCAGCGACCGCGCCAGGTACCAATCCGCGCTGTCTTTCTCCATCTGAAGCGGAATGCGCTTGTTCTCTTCGAGGTTGGCGCGTTCGGGGGCGAACTTCGGCAGTAGCAGCGAATAGAAGATGCGTTGCTGTTCTTCGGTCTTTGGCAAATTCCACCGCGCCCGCGTGAACAGCCGCAGGAGCGGCGACACCAACTCCTGTCGCCGTTCGGGCTCCGCTGCCCCCCGCTGAACCTGCTCCACCAAGGGCTCCAGGAACTCCTGTGTACCCGGCAGCGTCACCACCCGCGGATCGGCGATCGACGTCGACGCCAGCGTCCGCAAGTTCTCCGGACCATTGGTCGAGTACTCCAGCAACTTGTCTTGAATCGGCTTGTGCGTCACATTGGCCGCCGCTTCCACCATCAGCCGAAGCTGCGTTTGGTCTTTGCTCTGCTCGGCGCGCTTCCAATAGATGTCCAGCGCCTTACCGATCATCTCCGCGGACTTATCCGTGACATAGCCCATCTGCCCCGGACCGCCATCGCCGCCCGCGGTGTTATAGTACGTCGCCGCCACGTGCACCAGCCGCCGCACCATGTTGTCGTTGGTCCCCGAATCCAGGCGCTTCGAGATCGCCTGGAACAACTGCGTTAACTCGGGATACTGGTGCTCTCGCGATCCGTTGGCACGCTGCCCGTTCGCAATAAACAGCGCCTCGGTCTGATATCTCTTGGCGCTTTCCACCAGGGCATTGGGCTCGTCCTGATCGAGCGATCGGATAAACGCCTGGTTCAGCGTCTGCCGCACCGGCGGATTCCACACCCACCAGTTCCACGCGGCCCGCGTCGCCCACGCCCTCACGCCCGCATGCGGATCTTCATTCATCATCCGGGCCAGTTGCCCGGCCAACCGCGGAAAGTACGCGGCCGTGCGCGGCATCACACCATCGGCCCGCATCAGCAGCGCCCCTGCGATGCCCTCGCGCGTGAGGTCATCCCCCTTCGCCGCCGCCTCGAAAACGTAGTCCCAACCCTTGTCGTCCAGGAGCGTTTGCCGCAACCCCCAACGCGCGGCCTCGCGCACCATCTTCACCGGATCTGCCAATCCCTTGATCTGAGCAGTGATGCCGCGTTCATCGTGCAGCGCGCCCAATGCCAGTTGCGCCCAATAGCGCGTCTGCGCTGCCGCATGGGTGGTTCCGGCGACGGCCAAGTCCACATACTGCTTGTCCTCGGGCTTCAATCCCAAGTGGGCCAGAGCACGCATCCGCGCCGCGGCATCCAAGGCAGACTCGTTTGGTTTTGGCTCCACTTGGGCCCGCGTAATTCCCTCGACCTTGTCCGGATACAACCGCGACAGCGCATGAATCGCATACGCCGTGGTCACAAACCCGGTCAGCGCATTGCGATTCCAGCGGCCAAACGAATCCTGCATCGCGAGCAGACCCTGCACGCCCCGCTTCACCGTTTCATCACGATCGTCGTAGCCCAGCGATGCCAGTGCCGACAGCGCCAGCGCCGTCGGAGCCGGGTCCACATCCTTCGGGTCTTTCGTCGTCACCTTCCACTGCCGCCCGTCTTCCGATGCACCCGGATCGAAACCCCACGTGCCGTCCGCCCGCTGAATCTGACGCAACCGTCGCTCATCGGCGACAATCTGCGCGCGCAGGCTGGTGACGATGTTCTGTGCCTCGACGGTGTTGCCGCGCAGCGCCACGAAGTCCGCGGGAAGCGTATCCCGCACGAAGAGAATCCGGTTCGACAGGTCGTCGCTATATTTCAGGTTGATCGTGAGCAGCCTGCGCGCCTTCTCTTCCAGCGCATCGAGATACTTCGGATTCTGCGTGCGCTGCCAGGCGCCCTTGAGAATCTCGCCCGCAAAGCGATACACAATCGCCTGCCCGACGTTCGACCCCGGACCCGCCGCATTGATCCCCGACGGATCCGCCGACTGCAACACGAAGTTCGCCGCGCGAATCTGCTGGGTCGAGTGCAGGCGCCGCGCCGGAACGATCGTTTCCAGCGTAGTCACGTTGTAACCCGCCACGCGCGTCCCCGCCGGTCCGTCGCCCAAATCCAGTGGCGCAAGGGACGTGTTGTTCGCGGCTTCGGCCAGCACATTGGTGGGGCGCATCGACTCATACGCCAGATTGGCTAACTGCCGGAGATTGGTGACGTTCTCCGGGCGATAGCCATGCTGCATGGCGCCGACGGGTCCCCATACGCCGGACTGGGTATGGCACGACATGCAGTGGGTCCCCAGCAGCGAGCCCGTATCGCGAATGCGCCGGTCCACCGCCGCCCCGCGGGGACGGTTCAGCAGCCACGCGTGCACCTGCGACATGTGGTCGTACATCGCGGCGCGCACGGCCTGCCGCGGATCTTTGTGCGGCGCGAGCGGACGCAGCCGCAATTCGACGTCATAGCCCGGTGAATTCGACTCGACGCGCAGGTAATACACACCGCCTGGTTGCAGCGTGCGCGTCATCCCCGTGCGGTGCCCTTCCAATTGCTGGTGCACGCGCTCGTTCGGATTGGCCCCTTCGCGGTACTCCTTGCCATCGGCCAGAAAGAACTGCAATTGCGCCACCACCATCGGGTCGGGCAGCGTCAGGTTCGCAGTGAATAGCCGCGGTTCGCGGCCCTGATATTCGATGCGGAACCAGTCGTCGCCCTTCTTGCCCACGAGGCCGTTGTCAAAATATTCAAGGTCGTCGGCGGACCCCGTAATGTGCAGCGTCTCGTCGCCGCCCGTCGCGCCGATGGCGATCGGCTGCGCCTCAGCAATCGAATCGTTGGGTTCCATCTCCACACGCAGGTTCCGCGTAGGCGCGCCGAAATTGGCAGATCTGATGCCCGCCCGCAGTTTCACTTTTGTCCCGGCAGGCCACGGCGTCCGTCGCGGAAACGCGTCGATCTTTTGAATGGATCCGGTCTCGCGCCACCGCGGCAGGTTGAAGATCGACTCTTCATCCGTCACCGCCGAAACCTTCAGCGTGTACGATCCCGCCTTCGGTGCCCGGTAGACGAGATAGAAATCCGCATCCAGCGCATGCAACACTTTCTGGTAATTCCCGAACTCAACGGCCACCCGGCCATTCGCCGGCAACTCCGCGGGCGCGGGTAACCCGGCGTAGACCTCCACCACCTGGCCTGCCGCCAGTTGCGCGGTCTGCGAATGTGACCCGGTAAACGCAATCGAAGGCCACGTATTCGCCGCAGGCAAGACGAGAGAACAGAGCAATAGCAGCACGGGGCAACGCATGTGGATGCCCCAATCCTATCAAATCGCTTCGCGCCAGCGGAACGCGATGCACCCGGCGGCCGGAGCCAACCCATGGAGGAACACGCGGCCGGACAGTCCCCGTTGCTTCTCGGATTCGGCAGCCGTGACGCCCGTGATTGGCTCACTGCGCTTGGATCTGCCCCTCCCAACCGTCTCCCTAAGGTTGCATCGATGCGAACAGGCGGCTGTCGAAGTTGAGGTCCTCAATCCATACGGTGGCGGCCTCGAACCCATTCGCCTTCGGAAATAAAACGTAATTATACTCACGGGGAACGATCACCGACTGCACGCGTAGGATCGGCCGATAGTACTGAGAATCCTTAAACCGATCCGATGTAAGCTGGCGAATCTCCGGGCTCGCCGAGCGTAGCCGGTAGACTTGTCGTCCTGCAAGTTGAATCGCCATGACAACATAGTCCCGAGGCACCTCAGTCTTGTCGATGTGGACGAGCACCTCCAGAAGGGCCAATGCGATGCTCTGCGACGTATACACGGCGGGAACGCCCGGGGGATTGAAACGGCCTCCATACAGCCGCGCACCATCGCCTCTCAGGTCGGCATACTTCCGACGCACAACCCGGTAGCAGATCATGTGTAAACGCCGTGGTCAATGCGGACCAGTGCGGCTTCAACTGTCGAAGGATTAGCCTGGATGACCTGTCGGGGAGTCTGGCCCTGGAAGAGTGGATTGGGACGGTTCAACCAATGCTCGGCCTTCGCCGCTGAGCCAAAGGTCTCCAGCGCGTGGGCCTCCACCGACTGCGCCGTAACCTCGGGCCCGCGACTTATTGAACTGATTAAGTCACGAATCTGGCCAAGGACGCCTTCACAATCCTGGAACACTAGATATGGCGCTCGCGCCCTTTCATCCGCCGACTGCGCGGCAATTTCGGACCCGCGACCCGCCCGGGCAGTCTCCTGGCGATTCTTGGAGTGCGCTTTCTTACGTTTGCCACCGTCGGTTGGCGTCACTTTAGCAGTTTTCGTCAGCTTTCCCTGGCTGTGCTGCACTGTCGGCTTCTGCTTCACTACCCCTCAGTATAGGACCCCGAATGCGCGCTGGCCACTGCGCCAGAATCAGCATATTATTCCCTTCCCGCGACACTGCTCCAGCGGGCGAGCTTACCTTGCCGGAAGGCGATGTTACCCAGGTGCGCCGCAGCCGCTGCGGTCACACCCGCCTCTACTGGCGTATTCGGCTCGCGCCGGGAGCGCACACAATCGAGCCAATGCCGCAAGTGGAGTAACTCGCCGTTCGGCGTATCGTAGAAGTCCGCGCCGCGCGGTCCTTCGCCGAGAATCATTTCGCTGGGCTCCACGCTCCGTCCCTTCTCGGGAATGATCTCGTACCGCCCGCGATCGATGTACAGCGTGGCGTTGTCGCCCATGACTTCCGTCATCGCAGCATTCCGCGCATTCACGAACGTGCCTTCAAAGTACGCCTGCACGCCCTCCGGCTTGTAGTGCAGCAGTGCCTGGATCGTGTCCGGCGTTTCCCATCCCCACTCCGGCGCGAAATTGTCGCCGATAGTGACCGCCGACTCCGGATAGTTCAAATCCAAAAACCAGTGCACGACATCCAGCCAGTGCACCATCAAATCAGTAAGAATTCCGTTGCCGAAATCCCAGAAGAACCGCCAGTTCCGGAACCGTACCGGGTGGAAGGGCTGTTTCGGCGCGTTGCCGAGAAACCGCGCCCAATCCACCGTCGCCGGATCGATTTCGGCATAGCTGCGCGCCCCGCGGTTCGAGTTCCGGTTCCACGTCATGTGGACCTTGTGAATCTTCCCCAGCGCGCCCGACTTCAAGATCTCCCTGGCCTTGATCAGGTGTGGCATGCTCCGCTGTTGCATCCCCACTTGGACAATCCGCTTCGACTGGCGCACAGCGTCGATTACGCGTTTGCCTTCCGTCAGGTCGTGCGTTAGCGGTTTCTCGACATAGACATCTTTGCCTGCCTGGACCGCATCGATGGTAGCCGGCACGTGCCAGTGGTCCGGCGTGGCGATCAGCACGGCGTCCACGTCTTTCCTGTCCAGTAGCGTCCGGTAATCCTTCATCG
>JAEUQD010000634.1 GCA_016789925.1 Bryobacterales bacterium
ACCATGAATCCACGCAAGATCAGCGGGGCAATCGGAGCATCCACACCGCCCGCGATCATCGTGTCGAGTACGCCGTGGCGGATGTTCCGGTAGGCGTAGCCGATGGCGTCGGTGGAGGACGTGCAGCCGGTCGAGACGATATGCGATAGTCCCCGGAACCCGAACCGCATCGACACCTCGCTGGCCAGCGTCCCGATGGTCGAACTTGGGATCACATACACGCTGCACTGTTTGTGCAGCCCGCCATACCACAGGCGATATTGCTCCTCGGTAAACTCCTGGCTGCCGCCGCCGGAGCCCACCAGGACGCCAATGCCACGCAATTCGTCCCGCGTCATCCGCGCCGGATCGAGGCCCGCATCGGCGATCGCCTCGGCCGCGGCCGCGCGCGCCAGCGGGACCACGCGCGAAACATGGGGCCGGTCTTTGGCGTCCACCCAGTCCTCTTCCCGGAAGTCCTTCACCTCCCCGGCAATCTGCACCGAGAACCCCTGGGGGTCAAACTGGGTGATCCGGCTGACACCGCTCATCCCCTTCCGGGTGGCCGCCCAAAACTGCTCTCTACCGTTCCCATTGGGGCTCAAAGCACCAATACCCGTCACCACTACGCGTCGTTGCACTCATTGCAGTATAGGAGGACGGCTAAAGGAATTTCCATGTTGTGCCGATGAATCAGCGAGCATGAAGACAAATTGGGTACCGCTGCTGGCCATTGCCCTTGTCGTCGCGATTCTGGCTACGGGTGTTTTCTATGGCCTCGTGGCCAGCCGGCTGAACGAAGTGGAGGCGAGCGCGCCCGTTGCCGAAACGTCGGCCACGCCGTCCGCGGCGGCAATTCCTCCCGGGTTCCGCGCGATCACCGTCCACGTCGCGGACTCGCTGGGCCTCCTCGGTCTCCTCAAGCCGGGTCAGCGCGTGGATGTGCAAGCCATCTGGGGCCCACCCCACGCGGTAGAACTCAGGACGGTCGCCCAGAATCTCGCCATTCTCGATGTCCAGGCGCAGCCGGAGGCCACTCCAGGCCGGCCGGCTCTCCCGGTCGTTACCCTCTTGGTTACTCCCGAAGATGCCGATGTGGTCGCGCTGGCAGATTCCGCCGCCAAGGTCCGGCTCGCCCTCCGGTCTGCCGCTGACTCCGGGGTGGAAGTGCGGCCCAGCCTCGGGATCGTCTCGATCATGCGCACGGACCGCCAGGCGGCATCGGTTGTACCCACCACCTCATCTTCACCCCCGGCACGCCACGCTGCCCCCCCACGCCTGAGCCTCGCCTCGCCCGGCGGTTCAGCCACCGCCCCGTAAAGGCTTATGCTGCTCATCGGCGTCTTCTTTTTCACGGTTCTGACGCTCGCCGCCGCCTCACTGCTTGTGGCGCAACGATACACTTCCCTAAACCGGTGGTCCTCACTCACTTGGCAACAGTCTCCCGGCGATGCGGATTCCCCGGTACTCCTTCGCGACGAGTCCCTCAGCACGATTTCGTTCTGGCAGAAGGTGCTCACCCGGTTTCAGGGGATCGAGTCGATGCAGCGGAAGATCGAGCAGGCGGGTCTGCGTTGGTCGGTCGGGCGCCTGACCGCCATGATGTTGCTGTCGGGGTCGGCGGTCGCCGTCATCTGTTGGAGGATTCCCTGGGTTTCCCCGACCCTCACCATCGTCTTCTCGGTCGCCGCCGCGGTGGCGCCCTATTCCACGGTCATGCGACGCCGCCGGCAACGGCTCGAGCGGATCGAAGCCGTTTTCCCCGACGTACTCGATTCGCTGGCCCGTTCCTTACGTGCCGGCAATCCGCTGGCTGCCGCCCTCGACATGCTGGCGCGGGAAGGCCCTCAACCTCTGGCCGGCGAGCTACGCCGTCTGGTGGATGAGCGGAACCTGGGGATGGATTGGAACAAAGCTTTAGAGAATTTCGCACAGCGCATCCCGCTGACTGAGATCCGTGTCTTCGTGGCGGCGATTCTGCTTCATAGCCGCTCTGGCGGGCGGCTAAACGAAGTGGTGGCGGGCCTCGCGGAAAGCCTCCGCGAAGCCGCCTCCTTGCGCGGCGAGGCCCGTTCCATCGCCTCTCAGGGTCGAGCCACCGGAAAAATACTGACCGCCCTGCCGATCGTGATCACCGTACTCATGGCTTATCTGAACCCCGCAGCCTTGATCATTCTCTGGAACGATCCGGTCGGCAACCACCTGATCTGGCTCTCGGCCACGTGCCTGGTGCTGGCGTGGGTCGTGATCCGCCGCATGGTCGAGGCACGCTGATGCTGATTCCCGTTCTTGGCGCCTTCTTTCTGACTCTCCTGGTTTTCGCCATTGCGCTCGGCTGGTTGTTTCTCCACCGTTCGCGTTGGAAAGAGCTGGCCCGTCACCTCAACGACGACGTCGCCGGGTTCTTCTTTCCGCGTGGTGATGCGGACTCGTTACGCAAACGACTGTTTCAGGCCGGCTACCGGTCGCCCGACGCGCTGGGTGTTTACCTGCTGGTGCGCTACGCTACCGGCGTCATCGTGCTCTTCCTCCTCGCACCTTATTCTCTGTTCGGCGCACTCTCGGCGGCCGCGGCCATCAGCATGCTCCCCCGCCGCATTCTGAGCTACCGCCTGAAAGCCCGCGCCGCCGCGATTCGCAATGCATTGCCGCCGGCGCTGGACCTGATCGTGCTTTCGCTGGACGCCGGCCACTCCCTGGATCATGCTCTGGTCCACTCCGCTGCCGCCCTCAAGCCCTTGCACCCCGAACTGAGCGCCGAGTTTGCTCTCTGTAATGCCGAAGTAAAGGCCGGCACCAGCCGCTCGGAGGCGATCCGCCGGCTGGGCGAGCGGGTTCCCGACGATGAACTCCGGAAACTGGTGGCTGTCATCCTCGACGCCGAGCGGTTCGGTACAAGCGTAGCCACGGCCCTCCGCAGCCACACGCATTACCTGCGACAGCGAATGCGTCAGCACGCGCAGGAATACGCCCGCAAACTCTCCGTGCGTCTCGTGTTCCCGATTTTCTTTCTGATTTTTCCTTCGATTCTTCTGATTACGCTCGGACCAGCCTACCTGCAACTGCGAGGCATGCTCACCACACTGTCGCGCTAATCTCCGACGCCGACTTCTTCCCGGGTGTCGACGGGCTGAACGCGCGGTGACCGACGAAGCCAACTCTGGAAGCCCTCGAGATACAGATAGATGACGGGCGTGATGTAGAGTGTCAGAAACTGGCTGACCACCAACCCGCCCACCACAGCCAAGCCGAGCGGCTGCCGCGCATCCCCACCTTCGCCATAGCCCAATGCGATCGGGAGGGTTCCGAACAGCGCGGCGGCCGTCGTCATCATGATCGGCCGGAACCGCAACAGGCATCCCTGGTGGATGGCGTCATAGGGCGAGCGCCCTTCTCTTCGTGCGTCGATGGCGAAGTCAATCATCATGATGGCGTTCTTCTTTACGACGCCGAAGAGCATGATGATGCCGACGAACGCGTAGAGGTCGAGTTGTTTGCCGAAAAGGAGCAGTGTTGCCAGCGCGCCAAACACCGCGGACGGCAGACCGGAGAGAATCGTGATCGGGTGGATGAAGCTCTCGTACAGCACGCCCAGCACGATGTAGATCACCAGAATCGCCACCACCAACAGCACAGTCAGATTCTGGAATGAGCGCTGAAACTCCTTCACTGTCCCCTGGAAGTTGAAACTGATCGTGCCCGGCATGCGGATTTCCTGGACGGCATTCTCGACAGCAACTGCCGCTTGTCCAATCGAGCCGCCGGGGCGGAGATTGAACGAGATGGTGGCCGCCGGGAGCTGGCCGAAGTGGTTAATGTTGAGTGCGGCGATCTTGCGGCTCGTCCGGGTGACGGCATCCAGCGGTACGAGTGCGCCCGACGACGACCGCACGTAGAGCTTCGACAGAGAGTCAGGGCTGCGCTGGAAGCGCGGCTCTACTTCCATGATCACGGAGTACTGGTTGGCCGGCGCGTAGATGACGGAGACCTCGCGGGCGCTGTAGGACGTAAAGAGCGCGGCCTGGATCTGCTGGGGAGTGACACCGTGGGCCATGGCGCGGTCACGGTCGATCTCGACCATCACCTGGGGGCTGGCAATCTGGACGTCGCTGCTGATGTCGACAAAGTCGGGCAGGCCCTGAATTTTGTCCATGAGCTTCGGCGTCCACTCATAAATCTCATCGAGGTTGGTGCTTTGGAGAGTCAACTGGTAGGCGCTGCTGCGCGCCTGGCCGCCGACGGTGATCGGCGGCGGGTTCTGCATGAACATCAGCAACCCAGGGACCTGAGCCACTTTGGGACGTAGTTGCTGGATGATCTGGTCGACGGAGTATTTCCGTTCCTCGCGCGGCTGCATGCGAGCGAAGAGAAACGCCGAATTGCCCCCCATGACAAACGCGCCCACCGCGGCCACTTCCGGATGCTTGCGGACGATCTCAGCGGCGGCGAACTGGTGCTGCGCCATCGACTCAAATGAAATGTCTTGCGCGCCTCGCGACTGCGCGAACATGATGCCGGAATCCTGGCTGGGAATGAAGCCGGTGGGCATGGTCGTGAACAGGTAGATGGTCCCAACCAGCATTGAGATCGCTACCGCCAGAGTTGCCAGGCGGAAGCGCATCGCAAGGCCCAGGCTGACCTCATATCCTCGGGCCATTCCCCGAAAGCCGCCTTCCAGCAAGTTGTACAAAAAGCCATGTTTCTTGCCATGATCGCTGGTCAGATAGCGGCTGCCGAGCATGGGCGTGAGGCTGAGCGAAACAAAGCCGGAGATCAGAACCGCCACGACAATGGTCACCGAGAATTCGTGCAGCAGCCTGCCCACGATGCCGCCCATGAACAGCACGGGAATGAAGACCGCCACCAGCGAAATGGTCATCGAAATGATCGTGAAGCCAATCTCGCGCGAGCCGTCGATGGCCGCCCGCATCCGCGACTTGCCCATCTCCATGTGGCGGACGATGTTTTCGAGCATCACGATGGCGTCGTCGACGACAAAGCCTACCGAGAGCGTCAACGCCATCAGCGACAGGTTGTTTAAGCTGTAGCCCAGGAGATACATCACGGCGAATGTGCCCACGATCGAGAACGGCACGGCCACACCCGGAATCATGGTCGCCGACAGGTTGCGCAGAAAGAGGAAGATCACGAGGACGACGAGGCAGATGGTGAGCACCAGCGTGAACTCGACATCGTGGATGGAGCCGCGGATGGACAGCGACGCGTCGCTGGAGACGGCAAGGGTAACCGACGGCGGGATCGCGCGGCGGAGTTGCGGCAACAGTGCCTTGACGGAATCCACCACTTCCACGGTATTGGTGCCCGGCTGGCGTTGAACAGCGAGCGTCATGCCGCGCACGCCGTTGTACCAGGCCACCTGCTTGTCGTTTTCCACGCTATCTTCGATACGCCCGAGTTGCTCCAGCCGCACGGGCGAGCCATTTCGCCACGCCACGATCATCGGACGGTATTCCGCGGCGGACGCCAAAGTGCCGGTCGAGTCGATCGTGAACGCCTGCCTGGTCCCGTCCAGCCGGCCCGTCGGCAGGTTTGTATTGCCCGCCTGGATGGCGCGCTGCACTTCGTCGATGCCGATGTTGTAGGCCGCCATCTGGTCCGGATTCAACTGCACGCGCACAGCGTATTTCTGCGCGCCAAAGATGTTCACGCGCGATACGCCATTGACCATCGAAATACGCTGCGCCAGCACGGTGTCGGCATATTCGTTGACCACGTGAAGCGGCAGGGTCTGCGAACTCAGCGACAGGTAGAGGACAGGCTGTTCGGCGGGATTCACCTTTTGGAACGAAGGCGGGCGCGGCATCGTCGGCGGCAACCGGCCGCCGGCTTTGGCGATGGCGGCTTGAATGTCCTGGGCGGCGGCATCGATGTTCCGCTCCAGGGCGAACTGCACGGTGATCCGCGTGGAGCCCTGCGAGTTCACCGAACTCATCGAGTCGATTCCAGCGATGGTCGAAAACTCGCGCTCCAGCGGCGTCGCCACGGCGGCGGCCATCGTTTCCGGATTGGCGCCGGGAAGGTTCGCCATCACCTCGACGGTGGGATAGTCGACGCTGGGAAGAGCGGCCACGGGCAGGGCGCGGAACGCCAGCGCCCCGAACAAGACGATCGCGAAGGTAAGGAGCGAGGTCATCACCGGGCGGTCGATAAAGATCCGCGAGAGGTTCATGTTCGCTCCACGCCTACCGGGGGAACCGGCGCCACCACCTGGATCTTAAACCCGGGCGCCAGGCGCAGATGGCCGTCGGTGACCACCTCTTCGCCCGCCGTCAGGCCCGTCTCGATGATCGTCTTGTTCTCATACGAGCGGCCCGTGCTGACCACACGGGGTTCCACTGTCTTGTCCGCCTTAACGACATACACATACTGACCCTTCTGTCCCACCTGAACGGCCTCGGAAGGCACCATCGTGACGTTCTGCAATGTCTCGAGCCTGAGAATCACGTTCACGAACTGACCCGGCCAGAGCAACCGGTCCTTGTTCTCAAAGACCGCTTTCAGCGAGATCGTGCCTGTCGTGGTATCCACCGTGTTATCGATCACCGCGAGCCGGCCGGCGATTCTGTTTTGCGGGCTTTCCGGCTGCACGGCGTAGACCGGGAGCGGCGACCGGGCGTTCAGCCTCCGAATCCCGGGCAGGTGCATCTCCGGAACACTGAATGTGACGAACAGCGGAGAAACCTGGTTAATCACGACCAGTGGATTGCCATTGGCGGAAACCAGGTTGCCGGGGTAGACCAGCAGGTTGCCGGCGCGGCCGCTCAACGGCGCCTTGATCTGGCAGTACGACAGGTCGAGTTTGGCCTTGTCGATCGAGGCAAGGTCGCTCTGGATGGCCGCCCGCGCGCTCTCAATCGCCGCTTCCGCCGCTCGAACCGCTTCGCGCTGGACATCCGCGGCCGTCCGAGCCTGGTCGTTCTGCTCCCGGGAAATCACACCTTCCTTGGTCAGGGCGGCATAGCGCTGCGCATTGGCCTCGGCGTTCTTGGATTCCGCGATGCCCCGCGCCAGATTGGCCTCGGCCTGCCGAAGCAGCGCGCGATTTCTGGCCAATCCGGCCTCGGCCTGCTTGAGCGCTTCCTGGTAGGGGCTCGGATCGATTTCAAATAGAACCGAGTCTTTGACGACGTCCTTCCCTTCGGCGAGGTGAACCTTGATCAACTGGCCGGCAACCTGCGACTTCACCTGCACCACGCTCGAAGCCGCGGCCGCGCCGACGACCTTCAATTCAAACGGAATCGATTCAGTGGTAGCCGTCGCCACAGTGACCGGCACAGGCGGTGGACCGCTCTTTCCAGCGGTAGCTTGCTGCGGCTTACTGCATGAGGTTGCGGTTGACAGACAAACACTGAGCAGAACAAGCTGCAATCGGAGTGAGAGAGACATAGAGACGCCTGTGCGTGGTATCTCCAGTGTACTGCCGAAGCACGTGGCCGGGTAGACTACGCTACGCTGAGGTCTTAGCACTCATCGCATGCGAGTTACAAAGCGGAAGACATGAAGCTGAGGTTGAGGGTTTGTTCGCTCCGGATGAGGGCGTTGGGGAGCGTCCTGTTTCCGCCCGGCAAAGCAGGCAATGTTCTTCGCGGCGCGTTTGGGTTGCTCCTGCCGCAATCCGCGGCGGAGGAATGGTTTTCTCCGCGTGGAGACGGAACCCAGCCCAGCGGCTTTGCCGACAGTGCGCGGCCGTTTGTGCTGCGGGCTGGCCATTTGGATGGACACCGGTTTTCCGCCGGCCAGGAGTTCACCTTCGCGGTTCACCTGTTCAAAGCGGGAGACGACGGACCGCGTCTGTTGGAGGAAACCTTTCGCCAAGCGGGCCAGGACGGTTTGGGAGTGGGTCGCGGGCGGGCTGAACTGTTGGGCATCGAGTGTAGGGACGTTGAGGTCAACCTCGGCCGCACGGCGGAGGCCACGCGAATCGATGTCCATTTCCTAAC
The DNA here is from genome assembly GCA_016789925.1 of Bryobacterales bacterium. GTDB lineage: Bacteria > Acidobacteriota > Terriglobia > Bryobacterales > Bryobacteraceae > JADLDI01. The sequence continues at coordinate 7,941 of JAEUQD010000634.1, forward strand.
GCCCACGGAACTGAAGAAAGATGGCGCGGTGGCGGGCCGGCCGGAATTCCCCGTCCTCTTTGCGCGCGCTCGCGATCGTGTGAGCCGCCTGATGGCTTTGTACGGCAGTGGAGCGCCCGAACTGGATTACGCCGGAATGGGCGAACGGGCCGAAGCGGTCCGGATGGTCGAGTGCACGCTGCACTGGGAGGACATCGAGCGGCGCAGCGGCCGCACCGGGCAGGTCCACCCACTGGGCGGGCTGGTCGGCCGGTGCAGCTACGAAGGGAACCTGGGTGAATTTGTGCCCTGGCTGGAGGCGGCCCAGTGGACCGGCGTGGGCCGCCAAACCGTTTGGGGCAAAGGCGCGATTGCCGTGACTATTCTTTAGCCGAGCAGTTCACGCAGGCGCCGTGCGATCCGCTCCGGGTCTTCGGGCCGCAAACAGGTCGGGTTAAATCCGATCTGGCCCTGGTCCACCCGCGACGGGTCGGCTTGAATCGGCGGATTGCCCGTCTGCAAAGCCAGGCAGATTTCGCGCGCGGTGGCGGGCGCCGAAGGTTGCACGGTCAACACCATGCGCGGAGTTGTCCCGTCTTGCACCGTGACGGTTGCGTGGCGCAGCGAGCCCGTGGCCGCGTGCAACTTGTTCGTGGTGGCGCGAAAGCGGGCCTGGCGCGCGGTGTCGGTCTCGCCGGCGAACTGGCGCAACGCCACCAGCAGGCCGATGATGGTCTCTTTGCCCACCTTGCAGGTTCGGCCGATGCCATGCTGCGGGAGCCCTTTGAGCCGCGCCTTGTCGATAAAGAAGGGCGGGGGAGTCCACAGGTCCCAGTCGATGTCCAGGTCGAGGTTCTGAAGAATGGCCGACATGATCAGGTCATGTTTGCCGCTGAGGATACCGGAACCCTGCGGGCCGCCGATGGCTTTCCCGCCGCTGAAGGCCACCAGATCCGCGCCTTCGTTGATAAACCGCTTGAGGTTGCTCACCGGCGGCAATTGCGCGGCCGCATCCACCAGCACCGGAACCGCGGCTTTGCGTGCGACGTTAATGACCTCCGGCAGCGGCGGGCGGGCATTCCCGTTGGCGACATAGAAGATGGCGGCGGTATTCGGCGTGATCGCTTCGGCGATCTCCCAGGCCTCGGCATCGCGGACACCGGCCCCGGCGTAGCGGTCCGGCAGACCGACTTCCACGATCTTGACTCCGGTGGCCCTCACGGCATGGTCATAGAAATTGCGCTGGCTCCGGACCATGATCACTTCGTTCTTCATGCCCCGGGTGTCGGGCAAGCGGCCCATCTTTCCGGGGTCGAGGCCGGCCACACAGGCAGCCGTACCTAACAGCAAACCGGCCGCGGCGCCCGAGGTCACACAACCCGCTTCCGCCCCGGTCACCTCGGCGATGACGGTGCTGGCGCGGGCCTGGAGTTCGGCCATATCGAAGCAGTATTGGCCCGCCTCGGTCATTGCCGCGGTGACATCAGGCGCGAGAAAACCGCCCGAGACGCGAGTGGAAGAGCCCTTGGCGTTGATGATGGCGCGGATACCAAACTGATCGTAAATGCTCACTGTCGTAAGAGTATAAACCACGTGCCTTTCCCGCTGAGCTAAAGGGTGCCGGCGGCCGCTTCCGGCGCCAGGCTTGCCCCGCGTGTGGAAAGTTGTTGAGCCCCACCTTTCCGCGCTAACCCGCTACCATAACGTCGATGCGCGCTTTTCTTCTGTTGCTGCTTCCAGTGGCCGCCCTGGCCCTGGACTTGACCAATTCCTCCATCGTCCTGCCGC
>JAEUQD010000694.1 GCA_016789925.1 Bryobacterales bacterium
GCGATGGGGTCGCGCTCGACGCCATCGACCGAAAAGACGATGTCGCCCACCTTCAGTTGATGGCTCTTCATCATCTGGGCAAAGGCGTCGACGTGGGTGACTTCGCTGGCGAAACCATCGGCTGCCACGCCGTGCTTTTGCCTCTCTTCCACAGTGAGCGGGCGGGACTCGAAATAGACGCGGGGATCGATGGTGAGCTGTTTGTAGCGGATATCGCTCACCCACCAGAAGTTGGGCAGGGCGACGGTGAGTTCAACATCTTTGCCCGCGCGATGGACGGTGAAGCGGGTCTCTTTGGCCGTGCGCGGGACCTTGTCGTAATACCACTGGAGGTCGCCGTAGGTCCACACCGAGGTGCCGTTCACGGCCGCAATGCGGTCGCCGGGGAGCATGCCGGCAGCTTGTACGGCGCCTTTCGCTTCCTTGACGACAAGGCCCTGCGGGATGTCGAGGTGAATGCCAATGGTCTTGATTTCGGGCGAGCGGTACATGTGGATGGGCTTGTCGAGCGTGCCGTCGAGTTCGCGGTGCTGATTCTGGAAGTCGCCGATCAGGTGGCACTCGACGCACTGGTTACGCTTGAATGTGCGCTCGACCAACAACGGGTAGTCGCGGGCATAGGCGGGCTTGGGTGGTTCGGTCTTCTTGAGTTCGCCGCGCTGGTACTGGCCGTGGAGTTCGAGTCCTTTCGCCAGCGCGAGTTCGATGCTGTTGAGATTGAGATACGTGTCTTGCGACGATGCGTCGCGGCCGCCGTAGCGCATGTAAATCTGCTCGTCGGCGTTGAGGATGAAGTAATAGAGCGTATTGTTGCGGTCGTAGTCAAAAAGACCGATATTGATGTCGTCCATCCGCGTGATGCGTGCGCAGACGTACTGGCTCATCAACTGGCCTCGCTTGGATTCTTTCGGTGACAGCACAACCTGTGCGTCAAAAATTCTTCCGACCGTTCAAGGCTCGCACCGGAATTCAAGGAAAATCGGTTTGCCGGTGCGCTTTGCTTCCTGAATCGCGGCCTTGTAGTTATCCAGCCACGGTACGGCTTCCTCCTGAGCGAGCAAGGGACTTGCCAAGACCAGACTCCAGATGAGCGTTCGCATCGTTCTCATTCCATGATAGGATGCGCCCCATGCGTGCTGTGATTGCCGGTTTGGCTGCGTTTGCGCTGGTAGGGTCGGCGGCCTCGCCTCCTCCCGTGAGGGCGCCCAAGGCGATGGTGTCGTCGGCTAGCGCGGTCGCCTCGGAGGCGGGCGCGGCAATTCTCAAAAACGGCGGTAATGCCGTGGACGCGGCCATCGCCGTGGCCTTTGCGCTGGCGGTGACCTACCCCACCGCGGGCAACATCGGCGGCGGCGGATTCATGATCGTCCGGATGAATGACGGGCGGAGCGGCGCCATCGACTATCGCGAGACAGCGCCCGGCAAGGCGCATAAGGCGATATTTCTCGACGCGCAGGGTGAGGTGATTCCCAATGCGTCGAAGACAGGCCACCGGGCAGTGGGCGTTCCGGGTACGGTGGCGGGCATGGCGCTAGCGCACGAGAAGTTCGGAAGCCTGCCTTGGAAGGAACTGGTGGAGCCCGCGCGCCGCCTGGCTGCCGACGGGTTCCCGGTGAGCTACGCGTTCGCGCGGGGATTGAAGGGGTTGCAAACCAAGGCGAAGGACTTTCCAGAGACGCACCGCGTGTTTCCGGCTTTGGCGGAAGGCGAACTGCTCCGCCAGCCCGATTTGGCGGCCACGTTGACCCGGATTGCGGAAAAGGGCTGGCGCGAGTTCTATGAAGGTAGAACGGCCAAGCTGCTGGAAAAGGAAATGGCCGCGCACGGCGGCCTGATCACAGCCGCTGACTTGAAAAGCTATCGAGCCGTCCTGCGCGAGCCGATTCGCGGTTCCTACCGTGGGTACGAGTTGCTGAGTATGCCGCCGGTCAGTTCCGGTGGATTGTTACTCGTGCAGATGCTCAAGATCCTGGAGCGTTTTGACGTCGCGTCGCTGGGCCATAACTCCTCGGCCAAGTATCACCTGCTCGTGGAGACGATGAAGCGCTGCTATGCCGACCGCGCGGCCTATGTGGGCGACCCGGGCTTTATCAAGGTACCGCTGTCCGGGTTGCTAGCCCCGCCGTATATCGAGGAGCGGGCACGGTCGATCAACCCGAATCGTGCCACGCCATCCACCAGCATCCGCGAGGGCAGTCCCGCACCCGCGGAGTCCGGTGAGACTACGCATTTTTCGGTAGTCGATGGGCAGGGCAACGCGGTCTCCAATACCTACACGCTGCGCGATGGTTATGGAAGCGGCATCACGGTGGCGGGTGCGGGGTTCATCCTGAACAATGTGATGGACGAGTTTGCGGCCAAAGCGGGCGCGCCCAATGCGTTCGGATTCCCGGCGGGCGAGGTGAACACGATCGCGCCGGGTAAGCGGCCGGTGTCGTCGCAGACGCCGCTCATCGCACTGAAGGACGGCAAGCTGGCGTTCGTCATCGGCTCTCCCGGCGGCACGACGATTCCGAACACCGTCCTCCAGGTGACGCTGAACCTGATCGACCACGGCATGAACATTCAGGAGGCGATCGACGCGGCGCGCATTCATCATCAATGGCTGCCCGACGTTGTGCGGTACGAGAAGTACGGCTTGTCGGCCGATGTGATCCAGGCGCTCGAAGGCCGCGGCCACAAATTGCAGCCGCCCGGCGAGGTGGGGTCGATCGGCATGGTGCACGGGATTCAAATTGAGGCCGCAACCGGGGTAAGGCTGGGCGCTTCCGACGCCCGCAGCCCGGACGGCCGCGCTGTTGGACACTGAGGGGATGCGGAACTGGCCTCTGATTGGACAAGGCACCTGGATGATCGAGCAGGACCCGGAGGATCGCGCTGTCGAGGCGCTGCGCACGGGGATCGAGTTGGGGATGACGCTGATCGACACGGCCGAGATGTATGGCAGCGGGCGCGCCGAGCAGGTGGTGGGCAAGGCCATTCGCGGCCTGCGCGACCAGGTCTACCTGGTGAGCAAGGTGCTCCCCTCGAACGCGTCCTACGACGGGACACGCCGCGCGTGCGAGAAGTCGCTGCGACGGCTGGGCGTCGATTCGCTCGATCTGTACCTGCTGCACTGGTCCGGTAGCCACCCGATTGCGGAGACGATGCGTGGGTTGGAGTCGCTGGTGCGCGACGGGATGACACGACTGATCGGCGTGAGCAACCTCGATGTCGACGAGATGGAACCGGCGATGCGCGCGCTGAAGAACGAACCGCTGGCCTGCAACCAGGTGCTGTACCATTTGGGCGACCGCGGCATCGAGCGGAACTTGATCCCGTTCTGCCGGCGTCACGACATCGCGGTGATGGGATATAGTCCGTTTGGCCACAGCAGCCTCCCGAAGCCATCGAGCGCCGGCGGCAGGGTGCTGGCGCGTGTGGCGGAGGAAAGCGGAAAGACGGTGCGGCAGGTTGTGTTGAGCTTTCTCACGCGCGATGGCTGCTGGGCGATTCCGAAATCGGGGAATCCGGAGCACGTGCGCGAGAACGCCGGAG
>JAEUQD010000543.1 GCA_016789925.1 Bryobacterales bacterium
TGGATTGAAGTTTCGCGCCGGCAGATCGCGGCGAACTTCCAGGCTGTTCTCCAGTTAGCTGGTGCGGACGTGGAAGTGTGCCCGGTGGTGAAAGCCGATGCGTATCGCCATGGCGCGGTGGAAGTGTCGCGGACGCTGGTAAGCGAGGGGGCGCGCTGGCTGGCGGTCAGCAGCATGGAAGAAGGGCTGTTGCTGCGGCAGGCCGGCGTCGCCGCGCGGATTCTGGTGATGGCCGAGTTCCTCCCCGGAGAGCGCGAGGCGCTGTTGCGCGAGAACCTGACACCGGTGATCCACTCGCTGGACGATCTGCGCGCGTTCGATCAACTGGCGGCGCGGCAGGGCGTCAGGGCGGACTATCACCTGAAAATCGATTCCGGTATGGGGCGGCTGGGCGTGCTTGCACCGCCTGGTGAGATCGCGCACGCCGTGAGCGAGGCCCGGAACGCGCGGATCGAAGGGATGATGACCCACTTCGCCTCCGCCGCCGACTACACCGGCGTGCAAACGGACATCCAGATTGAGGTGTTCGAAGCGATGCTCAACTCGCTGGCCGCGCAAGGTATTTCAGCCCCACTCATCCACCTGTCGAGCACGATTGCCCTGGCCTATGGACGCCGGCGCGCCTGGCGAACCATGGTTCGGCCCGGCCATGCGCTCTACGGCTACGTTTCGCCCGTCCGCGTGCGTGCAGGCGACAGCGCACCTGTTCAGGAGTTGGTCGTCCACGCGGCCCTGGCGTGGAAAGCCGCCATCGCGCTGGTGAAAGATGTGCCGGAAGGCGCGCGCATCGGCTATGGAGGAATGTATCGGGCCGAGCGCCCCATGCGCCTGGGCATCCTGGCCGCAGGCTATGCCGATGGTATCCCCCACCGGCTGGGCAACAAGGGTAGGGTGATCGCCGCGGGACAGTGGGCGCCTATCGTCGGAGCAGTTTCCATGGATGTGACGACCGTCGACCTATCCGCGTCTCCGGCCTTACGGCCGGGCGATACCGTGACCCTGCTCGGTAAGGAGGGAGAACTTCAGCAGGACGCCCAGCAGATGGCTCGCGCGGCCGGGACCATCTCCTACAGCCTGCTGTGCGGCATCAGCGCACGCGTGCCGCGCGTCTATACGGACTGAATACCTATCATCATTCGCGACGGTGAGACAGTTGCGGCTGAAGTCCAAGGCCGGGACGCTCGGGGCCGATGACATCTGCGCCGTCGAACGCGCAATCCGCGTTCAGCTCGGCTCTGGTGCGCTCCCACTATCCTGGCTCACACAAAGTGGGGCCTGGGCTAGCGGCCGAGGGCGGCAAGTGCGGCGGTAATGCGCTTGCGCTGCTCGCGGACCGACATGTTCGCTTTGCCTTCCTGCGCCAGTTTCTCGAAGAGTTCTCCGGCGCGGAGAAAAGCTTCAGCCGCGCGGTCCTTTTGGCCAAAGAGAACCCAGGCATCCCCAAACGCGGCCCACGATTCGGCGACCTCGCCGCGTGCGCCGGCGTTCATCGGGTTGAGCCTCACCACCTGCTCCCGTAACTCCAGGCCCTTGCGCAACTGCTCCAGGGCTTCGGCGCGCTTGTCCTGCATCGCTAGGGTCTGGCCGAGACCGTGATGCGTGCTCGCCAGCAAGCTGACACCGCGCAAGTCCCGCGGATCGGCGGCCAGCATGGCGGCGTATTGCTGTTGGGCACGCCGCCAGTAGTCCGCGGCCTCATTGAGCTTGCCTACCTCTTTCATGTAGGTCCCCAGGCCGACCAGCGTCGAGGCTTGCAGCGTGCGCAGGTTACGGTGATTGGGAAACTGTTCCAGGGCGGTGGCGCACACGGTCTGGGCCTCCTGATAATGCTTTCCCGCCGCCGCCATCTGCTTTTCATGTCTTAGGATGCTGGCCATCCGCATGTGGCCGAGCACGAGGCCCCGCCAGTCGTCGGCCGTCGCCGTGCCGGAAACGAGGGATTCGTACAAAGCAAGGGCCTTGCTCCGCGCGTCGATCACCCCGGCCCAATCGCCGAAGTGGGAAAGGCTGCCACCGAGATTGGTGTAGCCGGCGGCGAGTTCCCGCTTCGCTTCGATGGGATTCGTACTGACCCGGAAAAGCCGCTCCCGGATCTCGACGTTCCGGCGGTCGAGGTTCAGGGCTTCCTGGAAGTTGCCGGCAATTTTCAACGCGCCGCTGAGGCGTTCCATCGCGCGGGCCAGTTCGGCCTGAGCCTCTTCGTCCTTGGGAACCGCCTTGACGATGGCTTGGCGAATCGCCAAGGCCTTCGTGTAGCTGGTCAGCGCCGCCGCGGTATCGCCAAGGTTAGGGCCGTCCTGGCGCCCCTGAACGTCACCCATCTTCTCGTAGGCGAGCGCGAGTTCGCGCTGCAGGGAGATGTCGTCGGCGGACTCGTGGGCGAGGCTGTCAAGGTACTGAAGCGACCGGGTAATCAGGGTCCGGCGCAGTTCCGTGCCACCCGGCAGCGCCGCGATCGCGTCATGGTCCATGAGAAAGGTGGTGGCGAGGCGGCGGACGTCGTTGAAGCGCCGTTGCGCACGGTCGCGCTCGATGCGCGCCTGGCGCGCCTGCCAGAAGGTGGCCGCCAAGCCGGCGACCAGGCAGATGACGGCAAGAGCGCTGGCCGCGACGCTGAAGCGGTGGCGCGAGATGAACTTCGAAGCGCGGTATGCCCAGGAATCGTCCTGCGCGCGTACCGGCCGCCCGGCCAGGTAGCGGCCGATATCCTCGACGAGTTGGTCGACCGACTGATAGCGTCTGGACGCTTCTTTATGGAGGGCTTTGAGGATGATGCGGTCGAGATCGCCGCGCAGTTCGCCGGAACTGAGCGCCATCGGCGATCCTCCCCGCACAGCGAGGCTGGGCCGCAGGACTTCCTGCTCGCAGATCACGCGATAGATCTCGTCGTAGGAGCCCACCTCGATGCGATGGGCGCGCACGCCGGTGAGGATCTCGTACAGGATCGCGCCCAGGGAGTAGATATCGGAGGTGGTGGTCACCTGCTCGCCGCGAAACTGTTCGGGACTGGCATAGCTCGGCGTCAGCATGCGGTTGCTCACCGTGCGGGCAGTCGAGAGACTCGCCTGCAAATCGGGTACGGTGAGTGTGGCGACGCCGAAATCGAGGAGTCGTGGCGTGCCGTCCGGCGTGACAAAGATGTTGGCGGGCTTCAGGTCGCGGTGGACGATCAGGTTGCGGTGCGCATAGGCGACTGCCTCGCAAACCTGGCAGAACAGCCGCAGACGCTGCTCGCGGTTGAGCTTCTGCTCCTTGACGTAATCGACAATCGGCTGCCCAGTGACGTACTCCATGACGAAGTACGGCCGGCCATCCTCCGTCGTACCGCCGTCGAGCATGGTGGCGATGTAGGGGTGGTTGAGGAAGGCGAGAATCTGGCGCTCGTAGTGGAAACGGCGCAGGATGAAGTCCGAATCCAAGCCGCGCTTGACCACCTTGATGGCCACTTGCTGCTGGTAGAGGCCGTCGTCCCGAAGCGCGAGGTAAACCGCGCCCATGCCCCCGCGGCCCAATTCCTCGACTACGGCATAGGGACCGATCTTCGTCCCCGGAGGCATCGTGGCTTCGCGAGGCTCCGAATCCCAGCCCATGGTATTGAGGAGGGAACTGGCGGCGTGGGCTTCGACCAGGGACGAAATTTCCGCCAGCAACTCGGGACGGCCCTGGCAAGCCTGCTCCAAATACTCCTGCCGTTCGTCAGCCGGAAGTTCCAGGGCGGCGTAGAGAATCTCTTTCGCCTGGGCCCATTCTTGCGCGTTCATTCCCTCTCAGCTCAGACGCACGCGACGGCGCGAATGTCTCGTCAAATGTGGGCGATGACGTCGATCTCAACCAGGCACCCTTCGAGCGGAATGCCGGAGACGGCCACCGTAGTCCGCACAGGTGGGGCATCGCCAAAGCGGCCTTGAAAAGCCTCGTTCATCGCTTTGTAGTCGTCGAGGGTCGCCAGGTAGACATTGCACTTCATCACTTTGTCCATGGAGGATCCGGCTCGTTCCAGCGCTTCCTTAATCTGGTCGAGCACCTTGGTCGTTTGGGCCTTCACGCCACCCTGGTCTCTGACGCCATGGCCGGAAACAAAGGCAAGGTCGCCCAGGACGGCAACCTGCGAGTAGAGGGGAGTACCAGCGCCGCCGGACCGGCGCTGGTACGTTTTCTTGGTTGCCATGAGAACCTACTGAGCCAGGATGTCGTAGGTGGTCGTGCCGGCGACGCGGACTTTCTCGTAAGCGGCCATCCACTCTTTATGATACGGGTTCTGTGTGTAGACCTTCAGAGAAGCCTCATCGTCCATAAGCATACAGACCCCGTGCTGCCGCCGCAGAATGTCGAAGGTTCCACTGACGCTCTTGGCGTCCTTGGTGATCTTCTTGCGGGTCTCGGCGTCGCCGCGGAACTGCGTGAGTGGCGCGCGCAGCTTCCCGTGCCATACCTTTTTCACGGCTTTGTTCTTCTTCGGCATGTCGTCGGTGGCCTTGTTGAAGGCCGCCCAATCGGCTTCGGTCGCCGATTCGATCACCGTAAAGGCAAAGCAGTGCATGAGGCCCTTTTCGCCGGCCAGGGCGGGGGTGGCGGCCAGAGAGCAGACACCCAGGACAAGAGGTAGCAGTGTACGCATGGTTAGGCTCCTTAGGAACCCTATTGTATCGCCAAATCCGTACGGCGCCAGCGGCTCGCTTCCAGCCTGGCCGGCACGTTTGAAAATGGTCACACATCCCATAAAGCGCCGGCGAGAGATTCTTTCCAGCCGCTAATGGGTGTATACTGCCTGGAAGCCGGGAAGCTGAAGTCGAGATCCTGGGTCTAACTCATTAAGATTTGTTTCTTGTTTTGCGCCGCGCACGCGCACGAAGAGGTTATTGCCATGATGCTACGTCTCCTTTATCTGCTCTCGCTGGCTTCGATCTTATCGGCCCAGTCCACGGGCACCGCCACGATCGTCGGCACCGTCACCGACAAATCCGGGGCCGTCGTACCCGGTGCAAAAGTCATCGCGCGCAACGTGGGTACCTCCTTTCAATTCGAATCGACGACCACGGCGGAGGGCGCGTATTTCCTGCCCAACCTCAACTCGGGTTCCTATGAACTCCGCGTCGAGGCGACTGGGTTTAAGACTGTTCAGCAAACCGGAATCGTGCTCCGCATCAATGAGTCGCCGCGCATTGATGTTCAATTAGAGGTCGGCAACGTGACCGAGTCGATCAAGGTGGATGCGACGCCGCCGTTGCTGGAAACTGAAACCGCTGGGAGTGGACAGGTGCTCGATGGCGAAGTCGTCGAGAAATTGCCGGTGATGCAGAAATTCGTGCACCGCGTGTTGCTTTATATGCCGGGCATGACCAACATCAACGGCCAGCACGCGGTGGGACAGCGCCAGCGCGCCATCGGTTATTCGATGGACGGGGTCGGCGGTAAGGAGCCGGCAGTCGGCCAGGTGGGCGATTACCAGCGGACCATGATCGCTTCGCTGGACTCCATTCAGGAATTCAAGATGTGGACCACCGGTGCGCCGGCCGAGTTCGGGCACAGCGCCGGCGGTCAGTTAAGCCTCGTGTTCCGCGGGGGCACCAATCAGTTTCACGGCACCATCGAAGACCGCTATACCAATGGCAAACTCATCCATCGGGCCTATCTCGAGCAGTTACCGCGGACCGGCTCGTTCACTTACCACGAGTGGGGCGCGACGGGTTCGGGGCCGATCGTAAAGGATAAGACGTTCTTCTTTGCTGGCTTCCAGCAGCACTATGAGAAAGTCAGTGAAACCGTCATCGTCACCGTGCCGAGTGCGGACATGTACGCCGGCAACTTCGGCTTCGGAGGGCGCGGGCTGCCGATTTACAATCCCTTCACAACGCGGCAGTCCGGCACGACCTGGACCCGCGATCCTTTCCCGAACAACGTGGTGCCGCAATCCATGTTCGACCCCGTGGCGCGCAAGCTGATCGATCTGAAGCCGTGGCTCCCGGCGAGCGACGCCGGCACGATCCAGCCAACCGGCCCGGTAAACAATCTCACCTACAACGCCGGCGGCGCCTACGACTTCCAGCGGTACGACTTCAAGGTTGACCACCAATTCGGCGTCAACCATAAGCTCTTCGGCCGCTATTCCCAAGTGCGGCACCGCAGTGAAGAGCGCCCCGTCCGCGAGCTCACGGAAATCGTCTACGGCAACGTCTACGTGAAGCCCATCGATCAGCGCAACGTCGTGATCTCGGATACCTACACATTCAACCCGACTACCATCAACGAACTCCGCCTCGGCTTCAACCGCCGCGCGAATTCCGCCGTTCCGGAAAGCTTCGGCCAGGACTGGGCGTCCAAGCTCGGCATTCCCGGAGTTTCCGCCGAAACGTTTCCGGACTTTCAGAACTCCGGTGGCGGACGCTATTACGGGCTTGGTCCCGGTGGCCGCTCGAAAGATGTCGCCGAAGACTTCACCTTCCAGGAGAACTTTACCAAGGTGACCGGCCGGCACACCCTGAAGTTCGGCTATGAAGCCATGCGTACGAGGTACAACTCGCTGTCGGCGACACTTCCCTCTGGCCAGTACCGGATGACTGGCACCGAACTTCCCTTCACGCCCAATACCGGCAACGCCTTTGCGAACCTTCTGCTGGGAACGGTTGGGCAGGGTATCTTCCAGCAAAACCAGGCAACCTGGCTGCCGCGCTGGTGGTCGCATGCCTGGTATGGTCAGTCCACTTGGCGCCCGCGCCGCAATATGACAGTCGAAATGGGTCTGCGCTGGAGCTATGAGTCGCCGTTCTCAACCAAGTATGGGCAACAGTCGCAGTTCGATCCGAACGCCACCGACCCGCTCACCGGCCGCCGCGGCGCCATTGTCCACGGCAAGGGCCTGCTGGCCAAACGCGACCTCAACAACTTCCAGCCGCGTCTGGGCTTGGCCTGGAACTTCCATCCGAAAGTCGTGTTCCGCTCGAGCTTCGGCATGTACACGGTGGACGTTTTCACCAATGGTATCGGCCAGAACTTTGAGGAGTACATCGCCACGGCAAACATCCAGCCGAACCCCGGCGACCCGAGTCACGCCTTCAGGCTCTCGCAGGGACCGGGACCGATCCGCTTCACCACCGCCTCCGACGGCAGTGTCCCCTTCCAGGGAACCAACTACGCCGGCCGCAACGCTTCCTGGTTCGACCCCAACATGCGCCTCCCGTACGTGGCGATGTGGTCTGCCGGCTTCCAGGTTCAGCTCACCAACCGCTGGATCATGGAAACCCTCTACCAGGGTTCCTCGGGCGTGGGCCTGCTGAATAACTGGGACATGAACGTGGTGCCGTTGAACTACTCGACGGACCCCACCGTGCTGAACCAGGTGTTCCAAGCCACCCAGAACTACAAGCCTTATACCCAGTTCGGCGGAATCCAGCATTATGCGAATTACGGCCACAACTCGCACCACTCCGGTACGCTCCGTTTTGAGCGCCGCTACGGCAGTGGCCTCACCATGAACTCGTTCTATCAACTCGGCAAGACGTTGAATGATGGCGACGACGACGGCGGCCGCTCCGGAATCACGTTCTACAACCGCAATCTCGAAAAGGCGCGCGCCAGCTACGACATCCGCCACCGGTTTGTCGGTGTGCTGACCTGGGAATTGCCCTTCGGCAAAGGCCGGAAATTCATGAACTCCGGTGGCTTCAAGGAATACGCGCTCGGCAACTGGGACTTCGCCTGGACCCAAACCTTCCAGAGTGGACCGCCCGTTCACGTCACCGCCGGTGGCAGTCCGAACCGGTATCTTCCGGGGGTAGTGCGGCCTAACTCCGTGCTCCCGGCTGAGCAGATGGTTGTGAAAGATTACTCGGTCGGCAACCGCTTCCCGCTGGCGGCGCAGAACCAGTACTTTAACTTGAACGCGTTTGCGTATCCTGCCGCTTTCACGGCGGGCACGATGGGACGCAATGTCGTCGAGAGTCCAGGCCTCCAATGGACGCAATTGTCGCTGGCTAAAGTCTTTCCGATCAAGGAACGTTTCAAGTTCAGCATCCGCTGGGATGTGAACAACCCCACGAAACAGCCGCAATTGGCCGATCCGGGCGCATCTTACAACTTGCAGGCGCTGGCGGCGTTCGGCCGCTTCAACGGTATCGGACGCGGTAGCTTTTCCGATATCGGAACGGCTCGGATGCACCACATCGTAGTGGGTCGGTTCGAGTTTTAAAACAGTACGTCAGAACTAATTGCGTTGTGAATCGCAAGGTCCGAAATCAGAGCCATCAGAGCCGCGTACAAACTGACTAACCACATCTTTTTCTCTGACATCTGAGATCGAACCGTGATACTCTACCAAACAAAAGGGATTAGTGTGTCTTTCCCCCCCAGGCAATCCTGGGGACGAGACTCCCTGGTCCTTTGGTCCGGCAATGCCGCGCCCGGCCCGGTTCGACACTTTTCGACACCTTCACGCCCCACAAAATCAACACTCTCCGAAACGAAATCCCCCAACCCCATTCGACACTTTTCGACACCATGCTCCCAATGAAATCAACAATGTGCGAAACGAAATGACGACCGAACCACTCGCCAGACACCAACGCCCCCTCAAGGACCACCGCTGCTCCGGAAACTGAGGTTCGACACTTTTCGACACCTCGTTTTCAATATAATCAATCACTTGCGAAACGAAATGACCGCAGCGCCCTTGGCCGGGGATGGTCTCAGCCATCTCCTCGTCTGCCTCGGTTACCGGTACCGGTCCCTGGCTGCCCACATTGCGGATGCATCCAGGCGCATGTTAACCTAATCGCTTCAGCGCGAGAAAGCCGCCTTGCGGCTTGTCCCGGTCTCATAACTCACAATGGAATCTGTTCTAGCATCGTTGGGTGCGCTCCTGCTGCGTGCGCTCCCAACGTTTCTCATCCTGCTCCTCCTCCATTTCTATCTCAAGGCTGTTTTCTTTAAGCCCCTGGAGAAAGCCCTCGCGGAAAGGCGGTCCGCCACCAGCGGTACTCGCGAGGCTGCCGACGCGAGTCTGCGGAGAGCCGAGCAAAAGGCGAAGGAATACGAAGACAAACTGCGCCATGCGCGGTCGGAGATCTTTCACGAACAGGAGCGACTGCGGGCCCAGTGGCGCAGCGAGCAGACCTCGGCGGTTGCGGCGGTGAAGGCCAAGGTCGACGCCCAGATCCAGGAGTCCCGAGAGCGCATTGCCGGTGCGCAAGTGACCTCGAAGGCTAACCTCGCGGCTGAGAGCGAAGCGCTGGCGGAACAAATCGCCCGGACTCTGCTGGCGGGGAGGGCCAATTGAGACGCCTTCTCTTGGTTCTTGTCGTCTGCTGGCTGCCTGTTTTCGCCGAAGAGCACGGCTCGTCAGGCGGTCATGGCGACTCGTCGGCGATGTGGAAGTGGATCAACTTCGGGTTTCTCGCGGCGCTGATCGTCTACGCGGTCGCCAAGAATGCACCGCCTTTCTTCCGGCAGCGTACGGCTGACATTCAGAAGTCGATCCTCGAGGCGAAGCGCATTCGGGAAGAAGCCGACGCGCGTGCCGCCGAGGTCGACCGGAAGTTGGCGAACATCGCCGCCGACATCGAGTCGATGCGGACCCAGGCTCACCGCGAAATGGAAGCCGAAGCCACGCGGGTCAAAGAGGAAACCACCCGGATGTTGGCTCGGGCCGAAGAGCACGCCCGCCAGGAAATCGAATCCCTCACCAAGCACGCAGAGAACGAATTGCAGTCCTATGCCGCGCAGTTGGCGATCGACTTGGCTCGGAAGAAGGTAGAAGCGCGGATGAACGACAGTACGCAGAGCGCATTAGTCGACCAGTTCCTGACCAAAGTGTTGGCCCAACCCGGGAGCAATAACTAGAACGTATGTCTCTCGCCGTTGCTAACCGATACGCCCGCGCTTTGGCCGACGTCGTGCTCGCGCCCGGTTCCGGAGTTGAGCCCCTGGGCGCGCTGGACCAGTTGCGGACGTTCCGCGATATGCTGCTCGAATCGCCGGAGTTGAAGAACGTCTTGATCTCGCCGGCCGTTTCCGTGGGCAACAAACGTTCCGTGGTCAGCCGCCTGGGCGACCGAGCGGGATTTGCCTCGATTATCCGCAATTTTCTGTATGTTGTTATCGACCACCGGCGTGTAGACCAAATTCCCGACCTCGTCAGCGCTTTCGAAGCGGCGCTGGATGAACGCACGGGCAGGGTTCGCGCGCATGTAACTTCGGCGGCGCCGCTCGATCCCACCCAGCAACAGGCTGTGCAGGACCGTCTGGCGCGGCTTACCGGTAAACAGGTTCATTGTGAATTCCGCGTAGAGGCGGGTCTGATCGGCGGGCTGGTGGCCCGAATCGGGTCGACTGTCTACGACGGGTCGGTGCGCGGCCAGCTCGAGGTTCTGCGCCAACGTTTG
>JAEUQD010000706.1 GCA_016789925.1 Bryobacterales bacterium
TCGATATTGAGGTGGACGTTATAGGCGGGGCGAAGCGCCAGGTATTCGAGTGCGTAAACAACCGCGATGGGCGCCATGTTGCCTTGCAGCGCCTGTTCAAGCACCGTGACGCCGGCCTGATCGAGCATCACGGAGAAGGCCGCCTGGTTGTCGAGATAGAGCGCGGGATGGGCCTCGTGGCTGATTTTGGTAACGAACTTTGGCAAGTTCGGATCGGGCGCGGGGGCTGTAGCGGTGGTGGAGCCCGCCGCGCCGGCGCCTCCCGGACGCGCCGGGGCCGACGACTCCTGCCCCAGGATCAGTAGTTTCACGGTGCCGCCTGTAAGCGGCACGGGACTCATCTGAATCGGCCCCGGAGGCAGCTTGAACTGCGGACTTCTCAGTTCCGCTTTGATGTCGTCAATCACCGATTCTTCGACACCGACGTTGACGTCGAAGTTGAGGAAACCGCCACCGCCCGCATCGCCGCGAAACTTGATCAACTGGAGGGCGGGCCGGCCATTCATCTTCGAAAGTTTCGGCGCCACCGGCATGTAGTACCACTGCAACGGGTCGAGATGATCCTGAAACAGCGATACACCACGGATGATCGGAAACGGAGGATTCAGGTAGAGCATGGCGGTTTCTTATCGAGTCAGGCGATGGCCCCTTGGGCCACTTCGATGATGAGCGTCGGGTCGCTGGTTTTCTTTGGAGGCTCGGCTTTGCTGGTGCCGTCGGTGAAGAACGCGGTGATCGTGTATTCGTACTCGCGCTTGAGCTTGTCCATGATACGCGTCTTCCACTGTTGCTGGGCGGTTCCGTTCTTAAAGAGGAAGTCCTTGCGGACGTCCACGCTGTTGGCCGCGTCGAGATAGCGCAGGCCGACTTTCACCAGCTTCAGCTTAGTGAAGTCGAGTAAATCCGGAACCAGGTCCACGGTGAGGAACTGGTCGTCGGGCGCCACTCCCGGCAGGATTGTGCTCTTGGTGGTTTCCGTTTCGGGAATAGGCTTGGTGGTGCCATCCATGAACTGAATGACGCCGGAATAGATGACCTTGCCCGCCGTATCGTCCACCACTGGGAATGTCCAGTCGAAAAAGCGCGTCGCCTTGGACAGCGCCACCGACTGCGACTGGGAATAATTGTTACCGGCGTCGACGTATTTCAAATCCACAAAGATTGTTTGAATGTCGGTCTCGAGATTACCCAGTGCCCGCACGGAAATGGTGCGATTGGCCTGGAACGGATCGCCGATGAAGATCTGTGGAGCGAGGTTGATCTTGTCGTTGACCGAATACTCGCGGCCGTCCTTCATGGTGTACTTGACGGAGTAGCGGAAGGGCTGGGTGCGCGGGGCGAAGATCACTTTTTGGATCTTGAAATCGCGGTGATCCTTGTCGAGAGTGAACTGCCACTCGAGCGGATCCACGTGGTTGGCGGCGTCCTGGTAGCTGACCTTCACGAGCGCCTGGGAAACCTGCTCGAAGTTCATGTCGCCCACCTGAACAAAGGCCTGGAGCAGGCCGGTGTCGCCGACATTGATCGTGATCACCTGGTCTTCGGTGGTTACTTCCGGGGCCTGGAAGCTGCGTGATTCGCCCTTGTAGTTGACGCGATAGTTATAGCGGTACTTACGGTTGTTGGCTTCGGTGAACGACTCGAATCTTTCCGTCTGGTCAGCGGTGCGGAGGCTCTTGGACAGCGCCGCGTGCGTATTTCCCTGGTCGTATTTCAGATTCACGTCAATGCTGTCGATGGGCAGCGACGTGAAGTCGGCATTGGCGCGGAAGTTGACCATGATCTTCTTGAAGAAGGGATCGTCGAGGTCGACGACGCGGGCGAAGTCACTCCACTTGAGCGGCTTTCCATCGGGTCCGGTCATGGTGGTGATGTTGGGCAAAGTTCCCCGCGGACCGACGTTCACTTCGATGACATTGCCCTGGCGGTACACACGGCGGAAGCTGGCCACCTTGCGGACAGACTGGGACCGCCACACTTCTTCGATGCCGTCCGGCACTTTGCGGGCGTCGGCGGACACGGCGGGAATGTCGCCGAGGATCATACGCTTGACGGCCTCGTCCAGTTGTTGGAAGCCCCAGTCGCGCGCAGCGTTGACGATCTTGGCGTCGGTGAATGCACCAGGATCCACGTCCACACCACCCGTTTCAGAGCTCACGAACGTCTCGCGAATCGTTTCCTTGTAGGTATCGTCGCCGTACATGGACCAGTCGATTTTGGTGTGCTGGTGGAACTCCATGAACTTTTCGGCGTTGAACCACACGGTAACGGTCATGTCGGGCATCTTCACCGGGGCAAACAGGTCGTAGGCGACCTGGACGACGCCGCCCTTGTCCTGGAGCGCGTTCTCAAGCAGGGTTGCGCCTTCGGGGCTTGTCTCCACCGTGATGGGCGTCACCATGTCGCCATAGATGGAAGGCGCGGCGGGACTTTGGATGCGTTCCACCATGACGGCATTTGGCCCGCCGCCGTCGAGCAGTTGAATGGTGCAAGCACCGCGTGTAAAGCTGACGCTCTGGATATCCACCTGCGGCTTCGGGTTCATGTTCGGGAACTTGGAGTTCACCATCTCCTGAAGCGCCGCCTTGCACTTGGTGAGGGAAGCATTCGTCAGTGCAAAGGCAACGTCGCAGATAAGAAAGCCGCCGCCCGGCTTACGGCCCGGCCTTTCGATGGGCATGCGGTATTTCAGGAACTTA
>JAEUQD010000713.1 GCA_016789925.1 Bryobacterales bacterium
CCCAGCTTCTCGCGCCCGTAGCGCTTTCCGTTCAGCAACTCGCCCAACCAGGTGGGCCGGACCAGGAAGTGGTAGCTGACCAGGAGGGTTGGCACCGCCAATGCCAGCGTGAATGTCAGTTTCGCGGCCCAGCCGATGGGGACGTGCCAGAAGAGAAACTGCGCCGGGACCAGGGCGAGCGGATGGGCCAGATAGAGCCAGTAGGCCGAGTCGGAGAGATACCTGACGCGCTCGGAGGGTGTATTCCAGTAGCGGCAGCACAGGCCCATGAGTCCGAACACGAGCAACCATACGGCGACCGCACCGGTTGCCGCGACACCCCACTTCCATCGTGTGAAGTCGTGGCCAGCCGACCGGGCGGCCACGAGGTTCAGGGCCAGGAGCACGTTGACGAGCCCGAGCAGAGCGCCCCAGCTTAACTGGCCCCAGCACTCCCGCGCCAGTTTGGGAAGCAGGTCGTGGTGGCGGAAGAGGGTCCAGCCCCCGAAGAAGAAGATCGCGTAGACAGCGACGATGCGGGGAACGGGCAAGAAGGAGTTCGAGGTGTCGAGGAGCCCCATCTGCATCGTCATCAGAGCACCGAAGGTGAGGGTGGCGAACGCCAGCGCGCGGAGGGGGTGATGGAGGAGCCGCCGGTACCAAGGCGCGGCGGCGAGCCGGTCGGCCAGGCCGCCCAGCAGAAGCGCCAGTGCATAAAGGACGAGCAAGTAGAGCAGAAACCAGAGGTGCATGGTCTCGACCCAGCGTACCCAGCGCCCGGAGAGAAACCAGTCCACTGTAGCGGAGGCAGGGTCGGGGGTTCGTTCGGCAAACCGCTGGTAAGCGGCGAAGGGTTTCAGTAGAGGCGTCATGACGGCAATGCCCAAGATGAGGGGTAAACCGATCCTGTGAACACGGTTCCGCAGGGCCTCGCGCGGTCCGCGGCGGTGGACGAGGAGGGCCCAGAAGAATCCGGCCATGACAAAGAAGACAGGCATGCGGAAAATATGGATAAAGATCAGGCTTCCGTCCATGATTACGGAGGTGCGGGGGTCCTTGTACCACCAGATATCGGGGAGGGAAGAATAGGCGCAGGCGGTGTGTAGAAAGACGCCGAGGAGCATCATCGAGGCGCGCAGGGCATCCAGGCCGTGGAAGCGTTGCATACTTTCAAAGTGGGGCCAGGAGGCGAGCGGCGGGGAGTAGGATCAGGTAGGATTTACGGTATATTGTCACGGTAACCGATTGAAACCATTGGAAGAGGCAGTTCGCGCGCAACTCGATCGAGTTCTGGCCAGCAGCGGTTTCCGCGACGCGGGGCGGCTGGGCGCGTTTCTCCGGTTTGTCGTGGAGGAGACGCTGAGGGGGGAAGGGCCGCGGCTGAAGGAGGCGGTGATCGGGGTCGAGGTATTCCAGCGCCCCGCCGACTACGATCCGCGGATCGACCCCGTCGTCCGTGTGGAAGCGCGCCGCCTACGCGCCCGGCTGGATGAGTACTACGCCGGGCCCGGCCAGGCGGACCGTCTTCGGATTTCGCTTCCCAAGGGCGCGTACGTGCCGGTATTCGAGGAGTCCAGCGCAATCGCCGGCCCGCCTCCGGTCCGCCGGACGCGGCGGTTTCTGTGGCTGGCGGCGGTCCCGGTGCTGCTCGCCATCGCGGCCTTTGTCCTGCTGCGCCAGCCGCCCTCCCCGGCGGAAGGGGCTCGCCTGCTTGTGCTGCCTTTCTCCAATGTCAGTCAGGATCCGGCGAACGAGTACTTTTCGCGCGGGCTGACGGAAGAACTGATCGACGCCCTTTCGCAGTTGGACGGGTTGAAGGTGATTGCGCGGAGCATCGCTTTCCAATATGCCGGGCCCAATGTGGATGTCCGCCAGGTGGCCGGTTTGCTCGGCGTCACCGCGGTTGTGGAAGGGAGCGTACGCAAGAGCGGCGACCAGTTGCGTATCACCGCCCAACTGATCAACGCCAAGGATGGCTTTCAGGTGTGGTCCCAGACATGGGACCGGAAGATGGCCGACATTTTTGCCGTCCAGGAGGAGATTGCCCGCGCCATCGTCTCGCAGCTCCGCCCGCAACTGCCCGTGAAGGATCGATCTCTGCTGTCGCGGCGGTACCGCGGCAATGTCGAGGCCTACAATCTGTATCTGCGCGGGCGACACGAACTGAGCCGTTTCGACGAGGAGAGCGCCAAACGCGCGGTCGATCACTTTCAAGCGGCTACCGCCCTGGATCCGGGTTTTGCGCCCGCATTCGCCGGTCTCAGCTACGTCTACACGTTCTTCGCCTACTACGACGAGGACAATTCCCGGAAATGGTTCGCCGGGGCGCGCGAGACCGCCCAGAAGGCGCTTGCGCTCGACGACCGCCTGCCCGAAGCCCACACCGCACTGGGCTTTGCCCTTGCCTTCCATGAATGGGACTGGAATCGCGCCTCCCGCGAATTCCACCGCGCGCTCGAACTGGACCCGAATTCAGCGGATGCCCACGCCTGGCACGCGGCCGCCGTCCTGTTGCCTCGAGCCCAGTTTGACGAAGCCAACCGGGAGTTCGGGCGGGCCCTCGAACTCGACCCCGGAAATGCGCTTACCGCTTTCGTCGCGGCGTACAGCATGCTGGCCAGTGGGCGGATCGACGACGCACTGGTCTTGTATCGCCGCAGCATCGACCTGGAGAACCGGCACCCCGATGTCGTCTGGGACTATGGGATGGCCCTGGGATTCGCCAAACGTTATCGGGAAGCCGAAGTCCAGTTTCGGCTGTCGCACCAGATGCGCGGCCACCCGCCGGGGCCCCTGGGCGCCTTGGAACTGGTCTTCACCGGACATGGTAACGAAGCCCGCGCCGTCCTGCCGCGGGTCGAGGCGGCTGCCCGCGAGGGCCGCATCCGCGCTGTCGAAGCCGCCCGCCATTACGCCATGCTTGGCCAGCCGCAGAAAGCGCTGGACTGGCTCGAAACCGCATTCCAGCGCCGTGAACGCCAGGTGCTGTGGCTGCAAGTGGACCCGCGGCTGCGTTCGCTCCAAGCCGAGCCGCGCCACCGCGCGCTGGTTCGCAAGATGGGTCTATCCACCTCGCCGTGAAGGCCCGATGTTAAAATCTAGGTTCCAATGAAAATTGCCATCGGGTCGGACCATGCCGGTTTTCGCCTGAAGGAAACCATCCGCGGGAAACTCGCCGCCGCCGGCCACCAGGTGGACGATCTGGGCACGAACTCCACGGAGTCGGTGGACTATCCGGATTTCGCCGGGGCGGTGGCGCGCAAGGTGTCGTCGGGCGAGGCGGAGCGCGGAATTCTTGTGTGCAGTTCCGGGGTGGGCATGTCGATCGCCGCCAATAAGGTGCGCGGTGTGCGCGCCGCCCTGGGCGTGGGCGAGGAAGAGGTGGAGTTGACGCGTTCCCACAACGATGCGAACGTGCTCGCCCTGGGTGCGAAGTTTACCGATCAGGCCACCGCGGAGAAACTGGTCGACATCTTT
>JAEUQD010000762.1 GCA_016789925.1 Bryobacterales bacterium
CGGCGACTATCACACGCGGGTACTCGGATTTGGCGTGCGAACAGATAGTCCCGGGGCCAAGACGCCGCCGGGTCCGACGATTGTGGGGGCGATCCGTTATAACGCGAATGCGCCGCTGGAGAAGCGGTTCACGATTGAAGACCTGAGTTTCGCCAGCGCCTCGGTGCGTGTGGCGCAGCTTGGGTTTTTGAACGTGCCGGCAGTGGATACGGACACGGGCGACGAAGCGCAGGAGCGGGAACGGCGGAAGCTCGACCTGCTGGGCACGGCAATGTATCATCCGGACGGCGCACTGAACCACTCGATGCTGTATCTCTGCATGGGCATGGACGACCAGCAGGGGTACTTCCGTTGGGAGCGTCCGTTCTTTGAACGGGATGGAAAAGTGACGGTGCAGTGGCCCGGTGTGGGGCGGCAGCCGGTGTTCGGGATGATCAACGCGGAGTTGCAGCGGCACGCGCGGCGTGAAGGCGGCGCCTTCATGGAGAATCCCGTGTGGAGTTTCCTGAACCTGGGCCGCTTGATCACGGCGCACCCGTTGGGCGGCTGCCCGATGGGCGACGACTTTACTACCGGCGCGGTGGACCAGTATGGACGGGTGTTTTCAAGCGACGGGTCGGTTCACGACGGACTGTATGTAGTGGATGGCGCGGTGGTGCCGACTGCGCTGGGCGTGAATCCGTTCCTGACGATCTCGGCAGTGGCGGAACGCGCGGCGGCGCGCAAGATCCGGGCCATGCAAGGCGACGACTACGAGAAGCCGCCGGTGAGCGTTGGATTCGCGGGTCTGGACGCGGTGTCGATCATCGAAAAGGGCGAAGTGGAGTTGGAGCGGCTGTTTGAGACGGCCACGACGCAGCCCATCAGTGTAATGGTGAATGCGGGCGTCCGCAAGTTCGACCTGGGAACGCGGACCATCGTCAACGATGCCTACTGGAAGGGGTTCTTCCCGAAGCATCACATCCTGAACCAGATGTCGTCCCTGATCTTCACCGGGTTTAAGAAGAAGTTCAGTAAAGAAGGGTCTAAGTATATCGGACTCACCAGCGACACGGACGGGAACATCAACGCGCGAAACACGCTGGAAGAGGTAGAGATCAAGACGACGACCGGTGACCTGAAGCCAGGGAAATATATTCTGTTGCGCTACACGGACCCGCCGTGGCAGGGCTTCTACGACATCTTCAAGGTGGTGAACGAAAACCTGTTGGTCGGGCGCGTGTATCTTGGCTCGTATCCGCACGGCAGGCGCCTGTTCACGTTCCCAATGACGCGGACTTACGGCTTCAACAACATGACCCGCGACGATCATGACCGGCTGTACATGAGCGCCGCGATTCCGACCGCGCAGGACCTGGAAGGCACCTGGCGCATGGATACGATCTCAAACGCCAATCAGTCGGCCGGGGTCGCGCACCTCTCGTTCGCGAGCAAGCCGGATGGGCGCTTTGAAGCGCGCTACCAGTTGATGGGATTGCTGGAAGGCCTGGTGCTGCCTACGTTCCTGCGGGATCACTTCCAGTTGAACGATTTCACCCAATTCCGCGATGAGATCCGCAAGCTCGACGACAATCTGCTGATCGGCAAGTGGGTGACCGACCTTCCGTTGGATCCGGCGGTGCTCTCATTGCCGGAGTCGCTCGGGATCTTCCACCGGGAGGGGAAGAAGTTCGGGTTCTACTACCTGCTGACCCGGACCGCGGATGCCAAGCTTCCGATGAACACCCTGCTGCGCCCGCTGTTGGACAGTCAACTGCCGCGCGGCTTGGGAATGACCTTTAAGGAAGAGATGGTCGGCTGGTACTTCGAAGGCAAAAACACGCCGACCACAGATCGCGCCGGCGATCTGACCATCGCGCAGTCAGTGGATCCGAAGGCCGCTACCAACTGCAAGTTCAATGTGACGATGACAGTGGCGGACCTCAACGACTTCATCGATGGGTCGGAGCACGAGGCGCGGCTGAGCGGTACCATCACTTTCAATAACTTCGCCGGCATGGGCGCCGTGACGCTGCCCGTGGATCCGTTGCGGAGTTACTTCAACTATCTGCGAGTGAACCCGGCGACCGGAGAAGCGGAGATGCGCTATTACCTCGAGTTCGCGACTCCGGCGGGGCGGCGGTTTTCGTTCGAGGGCCGCAAGTTCATGCAGAAGGACGAAGCGATCGGGACTCGTGGTCCGCAGGAAGTGCTGGACGACTATACGACGCTCTACTGTCACGTCTATGAGCACACGGGGGCGACGCGCCAGCACCTGGGCACCGCATACCTGAAGTTCCGCACGTTCGAGGATCTGGCGGCGGTCGGCAACCTGGTTGGATTCCTGGCCGGCTTCCGGGTGACCGGAATCAACGATCCCCGGTTACAGATCATGGGGCAACTGCGGTTCCTGGCGTTCACCGGCCAGTTTGTGCAGGCCGAATACGATCCGCTGGCGCTGCAAGTGGCGGCCGGCGGCGGGGTCTAATTCTTGCTTGCGTAGTATCCTTTTCGAGCCAAGACCTTCAACTCCTTGTTGGAGGTCTTGATCTCGATCTTTCGAAACCCGCCCGGGGTGGACTGGCCGGCCGGGTTATAGCCGATCGCGTACTGGCTGCGCACTTCTTCCTGAATCTGGCGGAAGATATCTTCGAGGTCGTTCTTCCGGTCGACACGGAACACGCGGCCGCCCGTCTCCTCCGACATCTTCTTCAGGTCGGAATCGCTGTAACCGCCCCAGCCATACACGCGCGGGTCGACATAATAGACGCTGTAGATGATTGCGTCGGACTTATGCGCGGCAGTGATCGCTTCCTGGAGAGAAACACGGCTGCCGAAGTCCATGCCATCGGTGATCAGCACGATTACTTTGCGCCCCACCTCATCTTTCAGTTTCTCGGCGGCCGCCAGGTAAACCGCATCGTACATGATGGTGCCGCGCTGCTTGGCTCCAGTCGGGCTGGGGTGAAGACCGCCGACCGAGGCATTCAGGCGCAGGCCGTCGAGACCTTTGGCGAGCAGGCGCTGCGAGCTTGTGAGGTCCTGAAGCAGTTCGGCTTCGGAGCCAAAGCTGATCACAAAAGCAGCATCCTTGGGGCGGAGCACCTGCTGGAAAAACTGCGCTCCCGCGCGCTTCTCGACTTCGATCAGGCCCTCCTGGCTGCGGCTGACATCGACGAGGAGACCGATGGTCAAGGGCAGGTCCGACTCGCGGGAAAAGTAGCGGATCTCCTGCTTCTTCCCATCCTCCATCACGGTGAAGTCGTCCTTGCTGAGGTCTTTGATGTAGGCGCCCCGCTTGTCGCGGACCGAGGCGTAGACGCTGACAACGTCAACATCCACCTTGATGGTGGCCTCCTGCGCAAAGGCCAACGACGCAGCGGCGATGAGCAAGGAACCACGCATACAATAACATGATAGTGGACGCACTACTGAGCAAACCCGTTGCAGTGAGAAAGGCCGTCGCGCATTTGAAGCGCGGGGACGAGGCGCTGGCAGGGGTGATTGGCCGAGTGGGTCCGTACAGGATGCAATTCCATCCGCCGACGTTCCCTGCGCTGGCGCGCTCGATTGTGTTTCAACAGTTGAACGGGCGTGCGGCGGCGACGATCTACGGCCGGTTCGAGGAAGCCTGCGGGGAAGTGACGCCCGAGCGCGTGTTGAAGTTGCGGCCGGCGCGGATGCGGTCACTGGGGCTGTCGGAACGCAAAACGGAGTACCTGCGCGACCTGGCGCGGCAGACGAAAACCGGTGAGATCGTGTTCGAGGAGTTGGGGTCGCAGCCCGACGACGTGGTGATCGCCAAATTGACGCGGGTTCGGGGAATCGGCGAGTGGACCGCTCACATGTTCCTGATGTTCGCGCTGGCCCGGCCCGATGTGCTGCCGGTGGGCGACTACGGCATCCGGCAGGCGATGCAGCGGCTGTATGGACTGGCGTTGTTGCCCAAGCCGGCGGAGATGGAGCGGATTGCGACGCCCTGGCGG
>JAEUQD010000785.1 GCA_016789925.1 Bryobacterales bacterium
CGAGCGAGAGTGTCAGTAGCAGCGTGAGCAGGTCCACCAATGGGAGGGTAGCATCGTAAGAAGACATGACGAGGCGCACCTTTCTCGCCGCTCCCCTCCTTGCCGCCTCCGCGGTGGAATCAGACGGGATGTTGCGCATCAACGGTAAGCGCACGTTCCTGCTCGGGCTCTACCAATTGCCTACCGGCCCCGACCCGTGGCCGCGCGCCATAGCCGCCGGCTTCCACGTCGTCCACGCCGGCTCGGCCGACGCGCTCGCTCAAGCCGCCCGCCACGGCATGTTCGGCTGGTCCACTACCGGCTCCGACCCCGACAAGATCCGCCAGCACGTGGCCCGCTTCAAAGACAATCCCGCCCTGCTCTATTGGGAAACCGAAGACGAGCCCTCCTACCAATGGCGCAAGCCAGGCGTCGCTCGCGTGTCGCCCGAGCGCATCAAAGCCGCCTATCGCCTCATCAAGGAACTCGACCCCACTCGCCCCGTCTATCTCAACCACTCGCCTACCAACCTTGTCGAAACCCTGCGCCAGTACAACCCCGGCGGCGACCTCCTAGCCACCGATATCTACCCCGTCATCCCTCACGGCATTCGCTCCCAATACGCGCTGTGGGACGACGGCCTCCAGGGCGATTATCTCGACGCCACCATCAGCCAGGTGGGCCGCTACGCCGACAAAATGCGCCAGGTCGCCGGCCCGGCCCGCGGCCTCTTCATGGTCCTGCAAGGCTTCGCCTGGGAACTGCTCCGCGAAAAGGACCAGAACCCCGCGATGGTGCTCTTCCCTACCCTTGCCCAAACCCGCTTCATGGCGTGGCAAGCCATCGTGCACGGTGTCACCGGACTCATCTGGTGGGGACTCTACAAGACTCCGCCCGAAGCTCCCCTCTGGAACGATATCGCTACTGTCACCCGTGAAATCAGCACCCACGCGGACGATCTCGCCGCTCCGCCCTCCACTGCGCCCGTGCCCGAGATTCAATATCACGACACCGGGCACAGCCTCGACAAAGGCATCGAGTACGCCTGGCGCGGCCGTCTTCTCGTTGCCGTCAACGCCGACAAGAACCCCGTCGAAATCACCTGGCGCTACGGACCGGCTCGGGGCAAACGCGAACTCTTTGAACCCTTCGGCGTCCGCCTCTACAGGTCCTGAAGAAAGTAGTTGTGTTCCTTCTCGTGCCCGACGGTCGTGTTCGGACCGTGTCCCGGAATCACCAGGGCATCGTCGGGTAACGGGAACAGTTTGTCTTTGATCGAACCCAGAATCTGTTTGTGATTCCCGCCCGGCAGGTCTGTCCGCCCGATCGACCCCGCGAACAGCGTATCGCCCGCCACCAGTTTGTTCTCCTCCGGAATCCACAAGCACAGCGACCCCTGCGTGTGCCCGGGCGTGTGCAGCACATGAAACGTGGCCGCGCCCAACGCCAGCGTGTCCCCATCGCGCGCCGGCGTGTCGATTGCCGCCTGCTCCGGCGTCTCCATCCCCAGCCACTGCGCCTGCCATTCCAAGTGGTCGTAGAGTTCCTGGTCTTTCACGTTCATGTACACCGGCGCCTGTGTCAGCGCCTTCAATTTGGCGGCCCCGCCGATGTGGTCGATATGCGCGTGCGTAATCACAATGGCGGTCACCTTCAGCCCATGCTTCCGCAGCACCCCCTCAATCTCGTCGATGTTGTCCCCCGGGTCTACGACAATAGCTTCGCGCGATTGTTCGTCGCCGAAAATCGAACAGTTACACTGCAACACGCCCACCGGAAGAATCTCGTGAATCATTTCAATCACCAGTGTACGGGTGCTCGCTATACTGAAAATTGATGGGGTTTTCCGATATCGTTGGCATTCTCTCGCGCTGGGTCCATGTCGCCTCCGCGATCATTCTGCTGGGCGGCGTGATCTTTGCGCGCTCCGTGCGCCACGCGCAGCTCTTCAAGGAATACCGCGCCCTCGCCACCACGGCCATCGTCGCGCTGTTCCTCTCCGGGCTCTATAACCTGCTCACCAAGGCCAATACGCCCAAGCCCTATCACATGATCTTCGGCATCAAGTTTCTGCTCGCCCTCCATGTGTTCGGCGTCGGCCTGATGTCCACCCGCGCCAACGTCGACGAGACCACGCGACACCGC
>JAEUQD010000790.1 GCA_016789925.1 Bryobacterales bacterium
CGTGGCGGAGGAAAGCGGAAAGACGGTGCGCCAGGTGGTTCTGAGCTTTCTCACGCGCGACGGCTGCTGGGCGATTCCAAAATCGGGGAATCCGGAGCACGTGCGCGAGAACGCCGGAGCTCTTGATTTTCAACTCAGCACTTCCGCTATTGAAGCGATCGACCGCGCCTTCCCTGCCCCGGACCACGACGTTCCCTTAGGGATGATTTAGGCCTGGTGGCCGGTGACGTAGCGCCGGATGGACCGTGCGCGGCCGCTGGCTTCGTCCACGTTGATGACCACGGAATTCAACTCGACCCGGCCTTTGGCGGCTTGCATGCGCGCCGGCATCGACGTCATGAACTTCCGAATCACCGGATCGGTTTCGACGCCGATCACGGAATCGTAGGGTCCGGTCATGCCGCAGTCGGTCTGATAGGCGGTGCCCTTGGGCAGCACCCGGGCATCGGCGGTGGGGATGTGCGTGTGCGTTCCCACCACGGCCGTGACCCGGCCGTCGAGGTACCAGCCCATGGCCACCTTTTCGCTGGTGACCTCGGCATGGAAGTCGACAAAGCGCACGCGGACCGTGCTGTCCAGATCGGCCAGGAGGCTGTCGGCCTTGCGGAACGGGCAATCGGTTGGGGGCATGTAGGTACGCCCTTGCAGATTGATCACCGCACACTTGACGCCGTTGCGCGCCTGCACGACCTTGAGACCCCTACCGGGACAATCCTCGGGATAGTTGGCCGGACGCAGCAGAAGCGAATGCGGATTCGAGAGGTACTCGTAGATTTCGCGCTTGTCCCAGATGTGATTGCCGCTGGTGAGAATGTCGATTCCCAATCCCAGCAGTTCCTCCGCAATCTGCGGGGTGACGCCGAAACCGCCGGCCGAGTTCTCGGCATTGGCGATCACGAAGTCTATATCTTCCGAAGCCACAATCGAGCGCAGACGCTCGGACACGACATGGCGGCCCGCGGACGCAAAAATATCTCCAATAAACAGCAGGTTCAGAGCGCTCTAAGCTCCCTTCAAGCTTTCGGCGATCTCTTTTTCCGGGATCAGCCCTTCTTTGATCACCCGCCAGTAGGGCTCGGTGATATCGACCGTGGTCGGCCCGCCTACGGGGCAGTGGCCCCCATCGAGCACCAGGTCAATGCGGCCATCCATCATGCCAAACACCTCAATGCCCGACCGGCAGGTAGGCTGACCGGAGATGTTGGCGCTGGTGGCAATGAGCGGCTGGCCCAAATGTTCCAGCAGCGCTTGCACTGGAGCCGAGCGCGACTGCCGCAGTGCCAGACGTCCCGTGTTACCCGTGACCTTGAGCGGCACCCTTGCCGAAGCGGGCACAATGAGCGTCAGGGGACCAGGCCAGAAGCGCCGCGCGAGGAGGAAGAACCGCGACGAAAGTTCGGCCGCCAGTTCTTCGGCCATGACAAGATCCGATACCAGTAACGGCAGCGACCGGTGAATCTCGCGTCCCTTGGCCTGAAAAACGCGACCCACCGCATGGAGGTTAAAGGGATCGGCTACCAGCGAATAAAGTGCATCGGTCGGAATCGCGGCTACGCCTCCGCGTTTGATAACGCCGGCAGCCCGGGCAATCGCCTCGGGAGACGGCTGGTCGGTCTCGATCTCAATCAAGTCGGTTGCCACTGGGTTTTCACTCTACCGCTGACATCCGGGACAGAAATACGTTGACCTGCCTCCCTGCGGAATCCTTACAATCCGCCGGCGGCAGGTCATACACGGTTCGCCTTCCCTGTCATAGACCGCCACGGGAAAACTCTCCTCAGAGTGGAAGGCGCCCGGCCCGGCATAAGCGGCCACTGCCGATTCTACCGCATCGGACAAAACGCTCACAATGATCCCGTGCAAGCCCCGCAGTTTTGCGGGACTGACGCGAGCCATCGCTTTCCGGGGATCGATGCGGGCACGGAACAGCGCCTCGGCGGCATAGATATTTCCGAGGCCCGCGACGTTGCTCTGGTCCAGAAGAAAGAGCTTTGCGGGTTGGCGGGAACCGCGTGCGCGGGCGACGAATTGGTCGGAGGTGAAGCTCTCGCTGAGCGGCTCGGGTCCGAGTTCACGGTCCAGCCGGCTGTTGATTTCATCATCGGAGAGCGCGTCCATTCGGGCCAGCACTCGTTTGTCTTCCAGCACAATACCCTGCCCTCCGCGCAATTCAAATATCACGCGGGCATACACGGAATGGAGCCGGTGGTCGGGAATCACGTAGAGGTTCCCCGACATTCGCAGATGCGTATGAATGGTCACTCCACCCGAAAGCCGCAGGAGAATGTGCTTGCCCCGCCGCTCGACCGCTTTCAGAGTTCGGCCGGCGGCCTCTTCCGCCACGCGCGCCGTGCCGCAGCGAAGCACCCGCGCCTCGACGATACGCGCGCCGGTTACCGCGCCACGCAGCTTGCGGCAGACCGCCTCGACCTCGGGCAACTCCGGCATGTTCTAGTAAAACGTCAACTCTACCGGCGTACCTGCAACACAACCTAGCAATTTAGCAGCATTACCCTGGTTGACGACAATCTCCAGGTATCCGCTGCTGCCCACCACCAACACCGGCTGTCCATAGGCGCCGTCGGCATAGGTTGCTACCAGCTTTTCCACCGGGGTGACACCCGCCACCAGAGTAAACGCACGGGTGAGGATATCCGGAACGTTGTCCGGTCGCAGGTTCGTGATCAGGTTCCCAAACCGGTCTACTTTCACTACCACGCCCGTCCAATGCCGCTTGCCAATCCTCACCGGATTCAGATTGGTGGGCCGCAGGTAATTGTCGATTGCCTTGCCGAACATCGCCGGCTTCACTCCCTTCGCCAGATGGCCCGCTATCGGAGCAAAAATATCCCTGCCGTGAAAGGTTTGCGAGATTTCCTTAAGAAAATACTTCCTATTGGTTAGCTCCCTGACGCGCGACCGTTCGTTGAGGTAGACCAGTGCCAGGACGCCATTGTCCGGTCCGATAAAATATTGTCCGGCTGCCTGAACGAGGATCGGGCGGCGCGCCGTGCCCACCCCGGGGTCGACCACCACAACATGAATTGTTCCCTTAGGGAAATAGCGGTAAGCCTCAGAAATTACAAAGGCTCCTTCGGTGACGGCATAGGGCGTGATCTGGTGACTGATATCCACCAGCGTCGCGCGTGGGGCCAGCGACAGCACGACGCCCTTCATCACGCCCGCAAAATGGTCGCTCTCGCCAAAGTCAGTGGTCAGGGTAACAATCGGCATCTTAGACTAGTAATATTGGGGCAGCATTTTGAGCCGCTACTATTTCGATCATAACGCCACCACTCCGGTGTCACCGGAAGTGATGCAGGCGCTGTTGCCCGCCCTCACCGAAGTGTATGGCAATCCATCCAGTGTGCACCAGGATGGGCAAACCGCGCGGCAGCGCCTGGAATCGGCACGCGTGGACATCTGTGCGTTGTTGCATTGTTCACCAAAAGACCTGGTTCTGGTCAGCGGCGGCACGGAGGGCGACAATCTGGCCCTCTTCGGAGCGGTTCGAGCCAAGACGAGCGAGCGACGCCACCTCATCACGACCGCGATCGAGCACCCGGCGGTGCTTAACGCCTGTGCCCAACTGGAACAGGAAAGCGTGGAGGTCACCTACCTTCAACCGTCGCCACAGGGGTTGATTGAGCCGGACGCCGTCAGTCGCGCCCTCAGGCCGGAAACCGTGCTTGTGTCGGTGATGCACGCCAATAACGAGACCGGGGTGATCCAACCCCTGGAAGAGATCGGCACAGTGGCGCGAGATGCCGGCGTCCTCTTCCATTCCGACGGGGTCCAGGCAGCGGCCAAGATTCCCGTGGACCTTTCTTCCCTGCCCGTCGATCTGTACACAATTTCCGGGCACAAATTCTACGCGCCCAAAGGCGCGGGTGCGCTCTATGTCCGGCAAGGGGTGACGCTGAAGCCCGTCCAGTATGGCGGCCGGCACGAACGTTCGCGCCGGGCAGGCACGGAGAACGTCCCCGGAATCATCGCCATGGGAGCAGCCGCCCGCCTCGCGGCGCAGAGCCTCGGTTCGGAGCAGGTGCGGTTGGCCGGTCTGCGCGACCGCCTGGAACGGGGCATCGTGTCTCGCATCCCGGATGTGCGGCTGAATGGAGCGTTCGCGCCGCGAGTACCCAACACGACCAATATTGCTTTTGACGGCGTGGACGGTGAGGCCATGGTGATTGCGCTCGATCTGCGCGGCTTCGCCCTCTCGACCGGATCGGCCTGTTCCTCCGGGGCCGTCGAGCCTTCGCATGTCCTCACTGCGATGGGCTTGTCCCGCGATCAGGCCCGATCGTCGCTTCGTTTTTCGCTGGGCCGCATCAATACCGAAGAGCAGGTGGACGAATTGATCGAAGCGGTCGCAGCCGCCGCCGCCCACCTGCGCCGTCTGTCGCCAACCTATGTCTAAACCCCTCATCGCCGTCGCTATGTCCGGAGGCGTGGATTCATCCACGGTCGCCGCGCTGTTGCATCGCGATGGGCACAAACTCGTGGGCCTCACCATGCAGCTTTGGAATCAGCGGCGGCTGCCGGAACTGAGCGCCGACGGCGCAACGGGCCGTTGCTGTTCTCTCGACGATGTCTACGACGCGCGCTATGTGGCCAATACTCTGGGCATTCCCTACTACGTCATCAACCTCGAACAGCGATTTGAAGATCAGGTCGTGAAGCCCTTTGTAGCGGACTACCTGGCGGGCCGTACTCCGATTCCCTGCACGCTCTGCAATAACTTCGTCAAGTTCGACGACTTCATCGCCACGGCCCGCGGCGTGGGTGCCGCGCGGATCGCGACCGGCCACTATGCCCAAATCGGCTTTGACGACGCGTCAGCTCGCTGGCAGCTTCGCCGCGCCGTGGACGAAGCGAAGGACCAGACCTATTTCCTCTTCGGCCTCACACAGGACCAACTCGCCTATACGGACTTCCCACTGGGCCATCTGTGCAAGCCCGAGGTTCGGGAGCTGGCCCGGTCGCTGGGAATTCCTGTGGCCGAAAAGAGCGACTCGCAGGAGATCTGCTTTGTGCCCAACGGCGATTACGCTGCCTTTCTCGATGCCTATTTCAAGGAGCAGGGTATGGAGCGCCCGCCCACCCGCGGCGAGATTGTCACCACGGAGGGAAAGGTGCTGGGCGAACACAGCGGTGTGCACCACTATACGGTGGGACAGCGCAAGGGTTTGGGCGTCGCGGTCGGCGAGCCCCTGTACGTCATCGCGACCGATACGTCCGCACAGCGCGTGATCGTGGGACGGAATGACGACCTGCTGCGCGGCGAATTCGAGGCCGCGAACGTGAACTGGATTTCGATTGCGCCGCCTGACGAGCCTGTCCGCGCCCAGGTTCGCATCCGCAACAAGCACGTGCCCGCGCCCGCTACGGTGGAGCCGCTCGGTATGGACCGTGTGCGCGTTCGATTCGACCAACCGCAGCGCGCAGTGACGCCGGGCCAGGGCGCGGTGTTCTACGCGGACCGCCTCGTGCTGGGTGGCGGCTGGATCGAGTAACCGACTTGCGACGGACACTCGAGTACTGGGCCGCGCGCGCTGTGCTCGGATCGCTCTCTGTCTGTCCATCACCGGAGCAGCTCGCGCGCCTGTACGTGAAGCTACTCGACCTCGCCATCCCGCGGCTGCGCCGAACCGCTTACCGGAATCTGGAAATCGCCTTCCCGGAGCTGTCGCGCCAGCAGCGCTACGAGCTGGCTGAGTTGAGCTTCCGGTCGCTGGCCCGCATTCTGCTGTCGCTGGCACGGTTCCCGAAGCTGAATAAATCGAATATCCACGCGTACATCCGCTACGATGGGTTCGAGCATTTTCAAGCCGCCAAGGCCCGGGGCAAGGGCGTGCTGTTCGCCACTGCTCACTTGGGCAACTGGGAACTGTCGGCCTTCGCCCATGCGTTACTGGCTGAGCCGATGCACGTGGTGGTTCGTCCCTTGGACAACGCGCGCGTCGACGAAATGGTCGAGTCCTTGCGCGGGCTGTCGGGCAACACGATCTGGAGTAAGCGCGACTTTGTGCGCGGCATCCTGCGCGCTCTTGCACGGAACCAGGCCGTCGGCATCCTGATCGATCAGAACGTCGGCTTGAACGAGGGAATCTTTATCGACTTTTTCCAGTACAAGGCTTGTGTGTCGCCCGCCTTCGCCAAACTCGCCAACCACTCGGG
>JAEUQD010000555.1 GCA_016789925.1 Bryobacterales bacterium
TTTCTGGCCCTTTCCGTGGTCTTTCTGCTCGTGCGCCGGGCGGTTGTTCCGGCGAGCTTCGGACAGTTTGGACACTACCGGGGGGCGGTGCTCGAAGAGGTCCGCAAACTACCTATCCGGTTTGCCGGACAGCAGGCTTGCGCGGATTGCCACGGGGAAGTGGCGACCGCCCGGGCGAAGGGCCACCACCGGGGTGTGGCCTGCGAAACCTGTCACGGACCGCTGAACAAGCACGCTCAGGACCCCAGCGCGCTGAAACCGGAGAAGCCAGTCGTGACCGTGCTGTGCCGCGCGTGCCACGAAAAGGATTCGGCTAAGCCGGCTTTTCTCAAACAGGTTGTGACGGCCGACCACGCCGGCGACGCGGCTTGCCAGAGTTGCCACAACGCGCACACCCCCAAACTGTGAGGCTCACCATGGACGTAACTCGCCGTGAACTGTTGACTGACGCGGGAAAGGCGCTGCTGCTCCTGCTGGCTTGCGCGGAGAGCGCCTCGCCGGCCGAGGAGGGCTACGACGCCACCAAGCACTGGTGGGGCATGACGATCGACATCGAAAAGTGCATCGGCTGCGGAGCGTGCGCCCGAGCCTGCGAGCAGGAGAACGACGTCCCCGAGGGGTTCTTCCGCACCTGGATCGAGCGCTATGAAGTAGACCCGCTGAATCCGGAGCACCCCACGGTTACCTCTCCGAATGGGGGCAAGAACGGATGGCCGCCGTCGCCGGAGTCGAACCTGAAGTCGTTCTTCGTTCCCAAGCTCTGCAACCATTGCACGGACTCTCCCTGTGTGCAGGTGTGTCCGGTGGGCGCCACATTCGACTCGCCCGACGGGGTGGTGCTCGTGGACGACGATTACTGTCTTGGCTGCCGCTACTGCATCCAGGCGTGCCCTTATGGTTGCCGGTTCATCCACCCGAAGAAGCAGACAGTCGGCAAGTGCACTCTTTGTTACCACCGCATTACCAAGGGCCTGACGACCGCCTGCTGCGAGGCATGCCCCACGTCTGCGCGAACGCTCGCCGATTTCAAGAATCCCAAGGACCCGGTTCACCAGTTTCTGCATGAGAACAAGGTGCAGGTCCTGAAGCCTCAAATGGCCACGCGATCGAAAGTTTACTACCGCGCCCTGGATGGCGCGGTCCGATAGGGGAGTTCCACTATGATGGCGATCCACCCGGGCGTCGAAGGGTTCATGTACCCCAATGAAATTGAACTCCAGTGGAGCATTCTCATCGTTTTGTATCCGTATGTCACCGGCCTGGTGGCGGGCGCTTTCATTCTCGCTTCCCTCGAACGCGTCTTCAACGTCAGCGCCGTGAGACCCACTTACCGCCTCGCTTTGCTGACTGCGCTGGCCTTTCTTCTCGTCGCGCCACTGCCCCTTCAGTTGCACCTGGGGCATCCTGAACGGTCGCTGGAAATGTATCTTACGCCGCATCGTTCTTCGGCCATGGCGATGTTTGGGTTTGTGTATCTCTGGTACCTGTTGGTCGTGCTGCTGGTCGAGATCTGGCTTGACTACCGGGCTGAGATTGTCGAGCGGGCGCAAAGCAGCCGTGGACTCCTGCGTTGGATCTACAAGGCACTGACGCTGGGTTCGATGAACACCAGCCCCGCTTCCAGGCGCATCGACGACCGGGTCGGCTACATCGTGACGATTATCGGTATTCCGTCGGCGTTCCTGCTCCACGGGTACGTGGGGTTCATCTTTGGTTCGGTGAAGGCGAACGCGTGGTGGTCCACGCCACTCATGCCGATCGTGTTTCTGTTCTCGGCGATGGTTTCGGGGATTGCGGCGGTGATGCTTCTCTACATGCTGGTGTCGTGGCTGCAGAAGCGCACTATCGAGATGATGTGCCTGGATACGATCGCCAAGTACCTTTTCTACGTGTTTCTCGTTGACTTCTCGCTGGAGATGCTGGACCTGATTCACCGGATCTACGAGGCCGATGAATCGTTCCGAACGCTCGACTTCATGGTGCAGTCGCGGCTCTACCTGTCCCACGTCGTTGTTCAGATTCTTCTCGGCACCTGTTTGCCGCTGCTATTGCTGGCGGCGACCCAGGTATTTTCCCTGGGGGCGGCCGTTCGCCGGCGCCTCTACATTGCTTCCGGGCTGCTGACTCTGATTGGTATCTTCGCGATGCGCTGGAACGTGGTTATCGGCGGGCAGTTATTTTCGAAGAGCTATCTGGGTTACACGACTTACAAACTGGAATTCGCTACCCGCGAAGGGCTGTTGCCCAGCGTCCTGCTGATGCTGCTGCCCTTAGCCATCCTCTGGGTTCTGATCAAGCTGCTGCCGCCGTTTGAAGAGCAACATGCCGCCTGAAAGGGGATCAAAACATGTCGCCGTCCGTGGGAGAACCCGCTCTATCCGCACAGATCGATGAGTTGCGGTCACGAATCGAGACCATCGAACGACGCCTGGGCATCGAAGCAGAGCCAGTAGCGGCAACGGCGGAAAGCCCGCCCGTGGCGGCGAACGCGTCTCCGGCTACCCTGCTGGATTCTCCGGGTGACTACTTCCCGTTGATCGGCAAATCATTGGTGGGCGTCGCGCTTGCCTATCTTCTGCGCGCCTTCACTGAAAATGATTTACTCCCGCACGCCGCCGGTGTCGGTTTCGGCCTTCTCTATGCGCTCGCGTGGCTGCTGTGGGCGGCCCGCACGGACGCTAGCCAGACGGTGACGATTGGAATCCGGGCGCTGACTTCCGCGCTAGTCCTCGTGCCGTTGCTGTGGGAGGCCACGCTCCGCTTTCGTGCTCTCTCCTCCTGGACAGCGGCTTCCCTTCTTGCGTTCTTCTCGATATTCGGGCTCGCCATTTCGTGGCGCAAGAATCTGACGAGCGTGGCGTGGGTTACCTCGCTGGCGGGACTCGTTGCTTGCGCCGTTCTTGCTCTGCAGTCCCGCGACCTGCTGCCGTATACGGTTGCCCTGATCGCCATGGCCGCCGCGGTCGAAGCCTCGGCGTGCCTGGAGCACTACCTTGGCGAGCGGTGGATTGTGGCTCTGATGGCGGACCTGGGCGTGTTGCTCATGCTGGCGGTGGCGACGCGGGCGGGCACGGCGGAAACCTACGTGGCCATCAATCGCTGGGTGCTGCTGGCACTCCAACTCCTGCTGCTGGCAATTTACCTCGGCAGTACGTTCATCCGAACGCTGGCTCGTTCCCGCGCGATCACGTCATTTGAAATCGCACAATGCGTGGCTGCGTTTCTGATCGCCACGATCGG
>JAEUQD010000825.1 GCA_016789925.1 Bryobacterales bacterium
CAGCTACAACGAATCCGACGACCTCATTCAGTGGGATTCGATGACGATGGCGCTCGAACCCGACGAGCGCGACATGGCTGCGCAGCCTCCGCTGTTCATCAATCCCGCCCGCATGGAAGTGCGGGGTGAAGACATTCTGCCTCGGCGCGAGACGCGCCAGGCCGGCGAGACCATCGGGACCGACCAGGTGATGACGCCCACCGCCCCGCTCGATTTCTATGGGCCCGGCGTCTTTCCCTACGAAGGCGTGTACGTCGCCCTCATCCCCGTCTTTTATCACTGGCGCGGCACGGGCGTTCACACGTCGCCGTCCACCTCCGACATTCAACTCGCCGTGAGCCGCGATGGCCGCCACTTCACGCGCCCCGGTAATCGGATTCCGTTCCTGCGCACAGGCATGGCGGGCGCGTTCGACTCGAAGTGGATCTATCCGGTGCTGCGGCCGGTCGTGCGCGGCGACGAGATGTGGATCTACTCCTTCGGCACCAATCACGACCACGCGTCGCGCGTCGACCCCGTGGCCCGCGTTGAAGAAGGCGCTATCACGCGGGCGGTGATGCGCGTGGACGGCTTCGTTTCCGCCGACGCCTCCTACGAAGGCGGCTGGTTCATGACGCCGCCGCTGCGATTTGCCGGGTCGCAACTGGAATTGAACATCGACACGGGCGCGGGTGGCTGGGCGCGCGTGGAACTGCTCGAAGAGAACGGCAAGCCCATTCCCGGCTTCACCATCGCCGAAGCCGATGAACTGAATACCAACAGCGTCCGCGCCGTGGCGAGTTGGGAAGGCCGCGGCGATGTCTCCGCGCTGGCCGGCAAACCGGTGCGCCTGCGGGTGAAGATGCGCGCCGCCAAGCTCTACAGCTTTCGCTTCAGCGATAAAATAGCGGAGAAATGACGGAACGCCGCGATTTTCTGAAGGCGGGGGCGCTCGCCTTTCCTGCCATCCTCACTGGACAAAGCGATGCCAAGCCGATCAAGGTGGGCCTGGTGGGCTGCGGAGGGCGAGGGAGCGGCGCCGCGTCGCAAGCCCTCAAGGCCGACGACTTCGCGCAACTGCACGCCGTGGCCGACATCGACCAGTCGCGCATCGATAACTGCCTCGAGCGCCTGAAGAAGGTCGCTGGGCCGAAGGTGAAAGTCGAACCGCAGAACCAGTTTCTCGGTCTCGACGCGTTCAAAAAGGTGATCGACAGCGGCGTCGACGTGGTGCTGCTCGCCACGCCACCCGGCTTCCGGCCGCAGCATCTGCGCGCCTGCATCGAAGCGGGCAAGCATGTCTTCTGCGAAAAGCCCGTGGCGGTGGACGCGCCCGGCATTCGTAGCGTGCTCGAAACCGCGAAGCTCGCTACGGAAAAGAAGGTCTCGCTCGTCACCGGCTTCTGCTGGCGCTATTCGAACTACATCCGCGCCACCTTTGACCAGGTGCATCAGGGAACCATCGGCGACATCGTCGCCTACTACGCCACTTATTACACGAGCCCGGTGAAGCCCATGCCGCCAGCGTCGGACCGGCCCGCCGGCATGAGCGACGTCGAATGGATGATCCGCAACTGGTACAACTTCACGTGGCTGTCGGGCGACGGGTTGGTTGAACAGGCGGTCCACTCGGTGGACAAGATCGCCTGGGCGATGAAAGACCAGCCCCCGGTGAGTTGTGTCGCTGTCGGCGGACGCCAGATTCCCGCGCATGGCGGCAACATCTTCGACCACTTCGAGATCAACTACCTATACCCCAACAACGTTCGCGCGTTCCTCGCCTGCCGCCAGATGGAAGGCTGCTACAACGAGAACTCCGACTACATCATGGGCACCAAGGGCGTGGTCACCATCGGCCGCGGTCCCATGCCGCGCATCACCGGCCAGAACAAGTGGACCTTCGAGGGCGCGAAGAACGACATGTACCAGGCCGAACACGACGCGCTATTCGCCTCGATTCGCCAGGGCAAGCCCCTCAACGACGGCGAGTGGATGGCCACCTCGTCGATGCTCGCCATCATGGGCCGCATGGCCGCCTATACGGGGCAGCAGATCACCTGGGAGCAGGCGCTCAATTCGCAGGAGAAGCTGTTCCCCGACACGTTGGATTGGAAGGGTACGGTCGCGGTGCCTGAACTGGCGCGGCCGGGTGTCACCAAGTTCCTGTGATTGCCGCGCTGTTGCTCCTGGCCGCCGTCGACTTCGCCACGCAGGTGCAGCCGGTGCTCGAGTCGGCCTGCCTGTCGTGCCATGGTCCCGAGCGCTCGTACGGCGGCTTGCGCGTGGACACGCCGGAAGCCATCGCAAAGAGTGTCGTGCCCGGCGCGCCGGAAAAAAGCAAGCTCTACACGACTACGCTGATTCCTTCGGGCAAGAGCGGCGCGATGCCGCCCGGCGGTCCCAGCCTCACCAGAGAGCAGAAGGAAGCGTTGCGCGCGTGGATTGCCGAAGGCGCAAAATGGCCCGCCGGCTTGAAGCTGGGCGTGAAGGCGAAGATGGCCGACGACCGTGCGCTGGTCGAACGCATTCGCGCGAAGATCGCCGCGCAACCCGCCCCGGCGATGGAAAGCTATAAGCAAACCATCCCCGGCGCCGATGTCGGCTACGACATGGTGCTGCTGCCCGCCGGCGAGTTCTCGATGGGCAGCACGGCGAAGAAGGACGAACAGCCGGTCCACATGGTGAAGCTGGGCCCGTTCTGGATGGGCAGGTTCGAGGTCACCTGGGACGAGTACCGGTTGTTCATGTTCGCCAAGGAAACCGGCGACCCCGCGGTGGATGCCGTGAGCCATCCCACGCGGCCCTACGTCGAAATGAGCTTCGGCATGGGCATCAACGGCTATCCGGCCATTTCGATGACACAGCATGCCGCCAACAAGTACGCGCAGTGGTTGAGCGCGAAGACCGGCCACTTCTACCGGCTGCCGACGGAAGCCGAATGGGAGTACGCGTGCCGCGCCGGGACGACCAGCGCTTACTCGTTCGGCGACGACGAAAGCAGGATCGACGAATACGCCTGGCACGTCGACAATTCGAACGGCAAGTATCAGAAGGTAGGCACGAAGAAACCGAATCCCTGGGGACTGCACGACATGCACGGCAACGTCACCGAATGGACGCTGGACCAGTACATTCCCGACTTCTACGCGAAGAAAGGCGCACTGCCGTTTGCGCCGTCCACCAAGCCGTACCCACACAGCGTCCGTGGTGGCGGCTGGACCGACGATCCGGAGCGTATGCGTTGCGCCGCCCGCGCCGCTTCCGACCCGTCATGGAAAATGCAGGACCCGCAACTGCCCAAGTCCATCTGGTATCACACCGATGCCCAATGGCTGGGCTTCCGGCTGGTGCGCACCGTGGAACTGCCCTCCGCCGAAGAGATGTTCAAGATGTGGAACAACGGAGTGGAGTACGACCAGTAGCATTGCGCTGTTCGCGCTGCTGTTGAGTTGGGAGCGCGTGGAGCCCTGCATGGGCACGCTGTTCCGCGTAGTCGTGCATGGCGACAACGCGGCGGCCGCGCAACAGGCGATGGATGCCGCGTTCGCGCGAGGCAGGGACCTGGACGCCAAACTCTCCGACTACCGCCCGGACTCGGAAATCAACCGCCTCACGAACGGCCGCGTGAGCGACGATCTGTGGACCGTACTTAGCGCCGCCCAGCGCATCGCCCGCGAAAGCAACGGCGCTTTCGACGCGACGCTCGGCCCCGTGATTCGCCTCTGGCGCGAAGCCCGCCGCACGCGCCGCCTCCCCAGCGAAAGCGCCCGTGCCCGCGCCCGTGCCCGCACCGGCTGGCAGCGCGTGCACCTGGACGACACGAACCGCACGGTGCGCATCGATCCCGGCACCCAACTCAACTTCGGCGGCATCGCCAAGGGCTACGCGGCGGACCGCATGCTCGCCGTTCTGCGCGAGCACGGCTTTCCCCGGTCGCTGGTCGCAGCCGGCGGCGACATCGCGGTGGGCGACGCTCCGCCGGGGCAGCCCGGTTGGCGCATCAAACTGGACTGGACCAATGAACAACTCACTCTGACGAACTGCGCCGTCTCGACCTCCGGCGACACGGAGCAATGGGTGGAAATCGAGGGCGTGCGCTACTCCCACATCGTCGATCCACGCACGGGCCTGGGTCTCCGCAACTCGTCACCCGTCAGTGTCATTGCCCCGACAGGCCTGCTGGCTGACCCGCTGGCCACGGCTCTTTCGGTGCTGTCGCGCGAGGAGGGGGCTCACCTGCTGCGGCGTTTCCCCGGTGTCCGGGACCTGCGCCCTTAGATTAGCTCAGCTTCGACCGCACCTTCTCGCTCAACGCCTTCCCATCCACCCGCTTACCAACGAGTTTGGCCTGAGTGGCTTTCATCACCACGCCCATCTGCTTCAGCGCGGTGACGCCGGTTTCCGCGATGGCCGCGGCAATGGCCGCCTCGATCTCCTCTTCGGTGGCCGAGGCCGGCATGTAACCCTCAAGAATTTTAATCTCCGCCTCTTCCTTCTCGGCCAGTTCCGGACGCCCGCCTTTGCGGAACATATCCGCGGATTCGCGGCGCTGCTTCAGTAACTGGTTCATAATCTGCATTTCCGAGGTTTCGTCCAAATCCTTCATGGAGTCGACCTTGTACTTCATCAGCGCGCTCTTCAGCATCCGGATGGCGCTTAAGCGGCCTTCATCCTTGGCCTTCATCGCCTCCACCATGTCCTTCTGCACGCGGTCCATTAATGCCATGTCTGCTATTCTAAATATTTCATCCCTGCACGTCTCACTTCATCTGTAGGAAAGTAGCAAACATTCCCCATGCATATTAAGAAGCAACGTTTATTAACTCCTGGTCCGACACCGCTTTACCCGCCTGCCCTGCACGCGATGATGGCGTCGGATCTGCACCATCGGACCGAAGATTTCCGCCGCGTCTACCAGGCTGCGATCGCGGATCTCAAAGAAGTGATGGGCACCAGCTACGACGTGGTGCCGTTGGTCGCTTCCGGCTCGGGAGCCATGGAAGCGTCGGTGTCGAACCTCTTCTCGCGTGGGGACAAAGTGATTGTGTGTTCGGCCGGCAAGTTTGGCGAACGTTGGGTCGACATCACCAAGGGCCACGGTCTCAGCCCCGTCGTGATCAAGAAGGAATACGGGGACGTGGTCACGCCCGCCGAAGTGGAAGCGGCGCTGAAGGACAATCCCGATGCCCGCGGCGTCTTCGTCCAGGCATCGGAGACCTCCACCGGCGCGGCTCACGACGTCGAGTCGATGGGCAAGATTATCGCCAAGACCAACGCCATTTTCGTAGTCGACGCCATCACCGGCCTCGGCACCATGCCGCTCAAGATCGAAGAGTGGGGCCTGGACGTCGTGATCGGCGGATCGCAGAAGGCCTTCATGATTCCTCCGGGTCTCGCCTTCCTCTCCATCTCTCCCAAAGCCTGGGCCTTTGAAGCCACTTCCGACCTGCCGCACTTCTACTTCAACCTCAAGAAAGAGGCCAAGAACGCCGCCGCGGGCGAAAGCTCGTGGACCCCGGCCACGTCGCTCATCCTCGCCTTAGCCGAAGCCTTGAAGTACATCAAATCCATTGGCATGGACAAGCTGGTCGAGAACGCGCAACTACTTGCCCGCGCCACCCGCCAGGCCGCCGCGGCCCTCGGGCTGGAACCGTTCGCCGCCACTTCGCCCGGGTCCTCGGTGACCGCCATCAAGGCCCCCGCCGGCATGGACTCCGGCAAGATCGTCAAGGGTTTCCGTGAACGCTTCGGCATGATCATCGCCAACGGCCAGGGCTCGATGAAGGGACAGATCTTCCGCATCGCGCACCTCGGCTACTTCGACTTCGCCGACCTCTTCGCCGTCGTCGGCAGCCTCGAACTGATCCTCGCGGCCAACGGCTACCCGGTCCAGTTTGGCAAGGGTGTGTCGGCCGTCCAGGAAGTCTACGCGGAGGCCACCGGCATCCGCCAGCCTGTCAACGCCTGATTGCCGAGGAACTGAAAAACACGATGAAAATTCTGATTGCCGAGCCGATGGCCCCGGCGGCCATCGATATGTTCCGCTCCGTCGAGGGCTGGAACGTCGTTGTATCGGATCCGAAGTCCTACCTCGAACACCTGGGCGACGCCGAAGCGCTCGTCGTTCGCAGCGCGGTCAAGGTCAACAAAGACGTTCTAGCCAAAGCCCCGAAGCTGAAAGTGATTGGCCGCGCCGGCGTCGGCGTGGACAACGTCGATATGAAGGCGGCGACCGCGGCGGGCGTCCTCGTGATGAACACGCCGGGCGGCAACGCCGTCTCGGTGGCGGAGCACACCCTCGCGCTGATGCTGTCGCTGGCGCGCATCATCCCGCAGGCCAGCGCCTCCACCAAGTCCGGCAAGTGGGAAAAGAAGAAGTTTCTGGGCAACGAACTCCGTGGCAAAACGCTGGGCGTCGTCGGCCTGGGCAATATTGGGCGCGAA
Organism: Bryobacterales bacterium; assembly: GCA_016789925.1. Lineage (GTDB taxonomy): Bacteria > Acidobacteriota > Terriglobia > Bryobacterales > Bryobacteraceae > JADLDI01. Next base: position 6,424 of record JAEUQD010000825.1, read on the forward strand.
CTCGTCCTCCGGGCGCGCGGGTTCGAAATGCGCATCATCGGCACCGACCCCTACGTGAATCCGCAGGTGGCCGCCGACCTCGGCGCGGAGCTGGTCTCGCTCGACCAGTTGTTTGCGCAGAGCGACTACATCTCGCTCCACGTCGGCGTCACCGAAGAAACGCGCGGCATGATCAACGCCTCCACCATCGCCAGGATGAAGGACGGCGTCCGCATCATCAACTGCGCCCGCGGCGAATTGATCAACCAGACCGATTTGCTCGAAGCCCTCAACTCAGGCAAGGTCGCCGGCGCGGGCCTCGACGTCTTCGACCCTGAACCGCCCAAGGAAGGCGAGCCCCTGCTGGGCGCAGCCAACCTCATCGCCACCCCGCACATCGGTGGCTCGACGGAAGAAGCGCAGGAGATCGTCGGCATCCGCATTGTCCAGCAGATGATCGAATATCTGCGGAACGGCATCGCCATCAACGCGGTGAATATGCCCGCCCTCTCGCCCGAGCAGTTCAAGTCGGTCGAGCCGTGGCTGGCGGTCGCCGAGCGTCTGGGCGTCTTCGCCTCCTACGTGGCCGAAGGCAATCCCACCGCGGTCCGTATCACCTACCGGGGCAAGATCGCCAGCATGAACACGCAGTTGATGAGCTACGCGGGCCTCGCCGGCGTACTCAACCGGTCACTGGAACAAAGCGCCAACATCGTCAACGCCATGGTGATCGCCAAGGATCGCGGGCTGGCGATTACCGAGAGCTACGAGTCGCGCGCCACTTCGAGCGACTCCATCCTGCTCGAACTCACCACCGAACGGGGTACGACGACTGTGGAAGGAACGCTGGTGCTCGGCAAGCCGCGCCTGATCCAGGCCGAAGGCATCACCTGCGAAGCCGGACTCACCGGCCACATCGTGTTCATGAAGAACAGCGACGTGCCCGGCGTCATCGGCCATGTCGGAACGGTCTTGGGCCGCAACTCCATCAACATCGCCAACTTCGCCCTCGGCCGCAATGAAGGCGTCGAAGGCGAACGTCACGCCATCGCCATGGTGGAGACAGACCAGAAAGTCCCCGAGAACGTTCTGGCCGAACTCAAGACGCACAAAGCCGTCCTCGTCGCGCGCACGGTCGAATTCCCGGCCTGATTCCGGCTGTCTCGACAACTGCTTTCTTCAATCTGCTTCGGCTGCGGGGTTTGCCGGCCGGCCTGCCCCGCCGAGGCCATCGAGATGGTCCCTCGTAGCCAGGAGCCCGAAGCCGCGGGCTTGTGGCTCTAACTCAGATAACCAAGCCAGAGAGTAGACAAGGGGTGGTGCCCGGAAAACTGCGGGTGTACGCTCATACCGGATGTAGAGTTTATCATGAGGAACTCCTGTATGAGATACCTATGCTTCCTCGTCGCTTCTGTTTTGTCAGCCGCGCCGCCCGCGGCTACGACCACTACGCTCATCACCGATAAGGCGAACAGCCTTCCGCTCAGCGACCAGTTCTCGCTTCCCGCCACCAACTTCCGCCTCCTTCCGAACGGTGATTTCTCATTTTCCACCGCCAATAACTCCGCGTTCTTCCGCTGGCAAAAGTCCACCGGTGTCCGTACGCGGCTTCTCCAGGCGGGCGATCCCATGCCCGGCGTGGCACAATCGATGCTTTGGCGCATGGGCGCGGGATTGCGGAACAACTCGCTCGGCCATCTGGCGATGGTGAATAACTTTTCGCATCCCGGCGTTTCCGAGCCGAATGCCGTGTTTGTGTACGACGGTGCATTCCGTCTGGTCGCCCAGGCTGGCGACGCGGTCCCCGGCGCATCGGCTCATGTCTATGTCGCGTTCGGTATTCCCTTCATCAACGATGCCGGCGATGTTGCCTTCATGGCCATCCACAATCCCGCCGGTAACTTGAGTGGAAAGGGCGTTTTTCTGTATCGTGCCGTTGGTCCACCTCTGAAGATCGCCAGGAGCGGCGAACCTTCTCCGCTGGGCCCTAACTACTCAAACATCTACAACCTGATCGGTTTGAACAACGCCGGGCAGATCGCCTTTATTGCTGATGTTGACAGCGTTGGGCCCGCACTGTTCCTCTATACGCCGGGAACGGGAGTTCAGGCGCTGGTCCGCACCGGAGATCCCACACCCGGAGTGGCCGGCAATTTCCAACTGAGCACGTCCGCAGGTCTGTACTTTCTCAATGAGGCCGGACAGGTTGCTTTCGCCTCGACTGTCGTCAACAACTCCAGCGGCGTCTTTGCTGGAATCTGGGTCGCCGCCCCAGGAGCGACGCCCCAAAAGGTGATGGCGATTCTCGATTCCACCGGTGCTTCGATAGGCGGCAACTATGCTCATTCGCTCGGCATCTTCGGGTTCACTCCCGCCGGTGAGGTTCTCTATTCCTGCGAACTGGCGAATACCCCCAACTCCCAAGCGTTGTTCCTGAAGTCGCCCACCGGACCCACCCAAGTCGTGGCGGCACGAGGCCAGACTGCGCCCGGCACCGGCGCTCAGTTTCAACGAGTCTACCCGGCGTCGGTCAACTCCGCCGGCAAAGTTGCCTTCTACTCCGTGCTCTCCGGCGAGTCGAACAGCTACGGTCTGTTCCTGGGCGGCGGTGCCAGTACTGCGACACCGATCGCACTTCAGGGAAGCGGGACACCGCTGGGCGGTGTCTACGGATTGGCTGGGCGTTCAGGGCTGGCGCTGCAGATCAACGACGCCGGGCAGGTCGCCTTCCACGCCGACATCCTCGGACCCAACCAGACTGCCATCTTCTTCTGGCCGGGCTCCGGAGTGCCTCGTTCCATCGTCAGTTCCGCCGACGCCCTGCCGCGCGGCGCCAACCAGATGCTCCACCTCGGGACGCAGGACGCCAGCGGCAGTACTGCGCTCTTCGTCGCCGGATATGCGGGCGGCAAGATGACCTGCTTCGCTAAACCTTTGAAGAGCGGAGTTGGGCAGGTTCGCCGCATTAGCGGGGAATTCGACTCGGTACCGGGCTTGGGCACGGTGTCCAGCCTTGGCTCGATGCTCATTAACAACGTCGGTGACGTCGCGTTCTCTTCAGGCGATATCATCTCCAACTCGGCGGGCTACCCATCGCAAGGCATCCTGCTCAGCCGTCCTTCCGGTGCGCTCGTGAAACTCGCGCTAACCGGTGACGCCCTCAGCGACGGCAGTGTCCTTTCCGGTGTCAGCAATATCGGTGCTCGTCTCAATGACGGCGGTCAGCTTGCCTTCACTGGTCCCACGGTCGCACCTGACGGTCCCGCCGTCCTCCTCGCTTCGCCTTCTACCCTGCGGCTGATCGCAAAGCGAGGTCAAGCATGTGGCGCTGATGTCTGTGATTCCTTCCCTGTCCCGCCGATTGTCAACTCTGGAGGTAGTGTCGGCTT
>JAEUQD010000843.1 GCA_016789925.1 Bryobacterales bacterium
ATCGAGTCCTCAGATGGCGTAACTACGGTCAGCCAGTATCTCGCTGACCGCACGCGCGAGGTCTTTTCCGTCCGGCACCCCATCGAAACGATCCATAACTTCGTCAACTGCGATCTCTACCGCCCGGCGGAACAACCTCACCCCGGCCGCCCTCGACTCGTCCACATCTCCAATTTCCGCCCCGTCAAGCGCCCACTCGATTGCGTCCGAATTCTCGAACATGTCGCCCGCGAGATCGATGTCGAACTCTGGATGGTCGGCGATGGTCCCGAACGCAGTTCCGCCGAACACCTCGCCCATAGCCTCGGCGTCTCGCAGCGAATCCGCTTTCTCGGCAAGCAGGACCGTATTTATGAGGTTCTTCCCCAAACCGACGTCCTGCTTCTGCCCAGTGAGCACGAAGCCTTCGGTCTCGCCGCACTCGAGGCGATGGCCTGCGGCGTAGTCCCCGTGGCCACACAGACCGGAGGTGTCGGTGAATTGGTAACCACGGGCGTCGACGGCTTTCTCGAACCCGTCGCGAATGTCGAATCTCAAGCCATCCGCGTCCTGGAACTGCTAGCGAATCCCTCGCTCCGGGAGACGATGGCGCAAGCCGCCCGTGACACGGCCCGCACCCGTTTCTGTACCGACCTGATTATTCCTCGCTACGAAGCTTACTACCGCAGCTTCCAGCCAGACTAAGGTCTTAGAACCACAGCTTGGCGACAAACAGGCCGGTGAACTGGCCTCCGAGGCAACACCATCCCCCCACTGTGCCCGTCGGTTTCCCGAACAAGCCAGGATTGACAATGTTGACAGCAGCCGTGGGATTGGAGAAGTTCGGCGACTTGAAGACATTGTTGATGTCAAAGCGGATGTCGAGGTTGTACTTCTCCTTGAAAGTGATGGTCTTGGCGATGTTCCCTTGCGACCAGTTGATGGCGGGACCGTCAATGACATTCCGTCCCATGCTGCCCGGCGTGTAGGCGGCGGGGTTGGCAAAGACGCCGATGTTCCACATGGAGTTCTTGAGGCTGTTATTGAACCGGTCGCCGATTTGCCAGTTGTCGACGTTGATCTGGTCGTAGGTTCCCGTGATGTTGGGCCGCACCGTGCCAGGCAGGTAGCGGTTGGGGCTGCCCGAGATGACGAAATCGACGGGCGTTCCGCTCTGGAAGGTCTGGATCCAGCCGATCTTCCAGCCGCCGAGGAAATAGTCCTTGATTCCGCCGCCGTGCATCCACTTCTTGCCCTTGCCTACCGGCAAGTCATAAGTGAGATAGGTAACCTGGCGATGACGGACATCGAAACCGGCGCGGGCCTTTTCGAGACGCCGGTTGTAGTAGGTGACGCCGGAGGCTGCACCGTCATTATCGGCCTCGTCCATGGCCCTGCCGTAGGTGTAGAACGACGTCATAGTCAGGCCCTTGGAGAATCGTTTTTCAATCTTGAAGGTGCCGGAATGGAAGCTGGAATGGCCGAAATTGCTCCATAAGTTCACGGTCCCGAAGTTGGTGTGGGGCCGGTAGGGCTGTTGATTGACGAAAATCTGATCCAGCGTTGCGCGGTCGTTGGAGATGTTGAGTGGAATCACGTTGGTGTTCCAGGCGTTGAGGAGTCCGACGCCGGAGGACCCCTGGTAACTCAACTCCGCCAGCCATGTGTCGGCGAACTGGTATTGATAGGTCGCGTTCCAATTCATGGTGTACGGACTGCGCATGTTGGGATCGTACTGGGTGGCGCCGCGCGCTCCCAGGTTGGCCCCGACAAACGGAGAAGTGCCGTTGGCCAGAATCGGGTAATCGACCCGGCCCGGACCTTGACTGATGTTGAAGATCGAGCGCGGGTCGCCCGGAGGCGCCTGACGCGTGACGGCGGTGAAGTATTCCTCGAAGTTCTGGTCGAGCCCGACGGTATAGAGGTCGACGGTCGTGAGGCCGAAACCGCCTCGGAAGACCATCTTGTTATTCAGCTTGTATGCCAGGCCGACGCGCGGTTGGAAGTTGTTGAGGTCGCGCTTGGCCAGCGCCGTGCCAGGGTGAGTAATCGCGCCCCGCAAGCCGGTGAGCGGATCGACGGCGGTGGGGTCGAATTGGCTGTGCTGGCCGTATTTGGTCGTAAACGGCGACTCATACGACCATCGCAAGCCCAGGTTGAAGGTCAGCTTGGGCGAAAAATTCCAATCGTCCTGGAAATAGAGGGCATGGCTTGTCCAGCGAGGCAGCCAATTGGCGAGCGCGGTATTAAAGTCCGCGCGCACGACCGACCCCAGCAGGAAGGCGGCGAAATCGTTACCCGTATTCGGGATGAAGGGATTCTCGGTACCGCCAAACCGGTAGACACCGGCCGGCAACGATTCGGCCCGGGTGTTGGCGCGCGTCCGCACCAGCTCGTAGCCGGCCTTCATGGCATGGCGTCCGCGCACGATGGTGAGATTCTCCTGCCAGGTCATGTTCTCCGTCACGTGGTAATAGGAGCCGCGCGGCATGCTGGCGGAATAGAAAGCGCCGCCGCCTGAGTTGTAGAACGACGGGAAGGTCTCGCCGCTGATACCGGGAATGCCCAACTGCTGCCCCCAGTTTTCGCCGATTCCAAGTGGCGTGCGGGATTCCTTGCGGCGGTTGAATCCGAGACGGGTCTCCAGAATGAGCGTGGGCCCGAATACGTGCGTGTCGGAGATGACGCTGTTGGACTGATCGCTGGGCGTCATGACGCGATTGCCGTCAAGTAGCTCCCAATTAATCGCGATCGCGTTCCCCCAGGCACGGTTGCGAGCCTGCGAGTAGCGCCCGAACATACGGTTCTTTTCGCTAAACGCATGATCGATTTTGACGTCCCAGCGGGTGCGGTAGGAACGGTACTTCGATTCGGTGCCGAAGTTCTGGTGGGGCCCGGTGCGATCGACGAATCCAGCGCCGCCGAGGTTGTTGGGCTTGTTCCAGGGTTGGAGGCTGAGGAATTTGGTGGCGACGGGGTCGAACCTGTTTCTGGGAACAACATTGTTCGGGAAGGCGTCGCGAACCCACGTGCCGGCGGCGTTCTGCCGCGTCGAGGCCGGGTCGAAAATGGGGAAGCCCAGGCCGTTGAAGGAGAAGTCGCCGCCGAGCATGGCATCGTCCGGCACGTCGGCGAAAACCTGCTGATTGTACTTTTCATGGTGCCGGGACCATCCGAACAGGAAGAATGTCCGGTTTTTCCCGTTGTAGATCTTCGGCAAATAGACCGGTCCGCTCAGCAGGCCGGACAGTTCGTGGTAGCTGAAGGGCGCCGTCGGCCGGAGCAGATTGAAATAGGCCCGATGAAGTAGGGGGTTGTTGATATAGCGGTCTTCGGCTTCGAGGTGCAGGTCGTTGGTGCCCGACTTGAACGTGATACTGAGCATCCCACCGGCCGAGTGGCCGCTGTCGGCGGGGAGCACGGTGGTCACCATCTTGACTTCTTCGATGGCGTTGTTCGTCGTCGACATGATGCGATTAGTGGCGACGCCGCTGCGAACGGGCTCGGTGGCCGGTATGCCGTCGGACTGGTAGCCGATGCCTCGGTCGCGCGCGCCGGCGATATGGAAACCATTCGAACTGGTCACGCCCGGCATCAGGTACATGGCCATCCACGTGTAGCGCTGCATGATCGGGATAGCGTTCATCTGCTGCCCCGCCAGCACCGTGCCCGTTGTCGACGTCGCCGTCTCAAGAAGTGGCGTGGACCCGGTGACCTGGATCCTCTCGACGAGATTGCCTATCTGGAGTTGCACGTCAATGGTCAGCGTGTCGTTGGAACGCAGCACGACTTCGTTTCGTTGGAGGGTACTGAAGCCCGGCTTCTGAAAGCTTAGGTTGTAGGCTCCCGGAGTGAGATAGAACGCCCGGTAGATCCCCTGGTCGTCCGACGTCACCTTGGTCGTAATGCCGGTGGCCGGATTGACGACGGTGACCTCAACGCCGGGAGCGATCGCTCCCGTTGCGTCGGTGATGTTCCCGATGATGTTTCCCGTCGCGGTTTGCGCGGATATCGTGGCGGTGCCCGCCACGATCACGACCGCAAGTTGCACCAAACGCCCAAGTGTCATAGTCGCCTCCATCCCGGATTTCCAGTCTGAATTCAGAATGGGGGAAGTATACACCTAATCGCATGTATTGCAACCTTGAATTTTCTCAATGTGGATTCGGTCGACCGCCGGTCAGGCTGGATCGCTATTAAGCGTGTGGGTTTGCAAGTTGCCCTGGTAGCATTTCCGAAGCGAAAACCAGTCGCTTCATCATTCCAACCTTATTTCTCCAAGCCGAACAACCCCGGCCGCACGTGTTTAAACGTGAACCGCTTCGGGTTCACATCCGTCGCACCACCCGAGTTGACCTCGACAATCTTCGCCGCAATCGGTTCATAGGCCGCCCGCGGAGCCGTTGTTCCCTTCGCCACCAGAATCCGCTGCCGCTGCGGGTAGACGCCGTTGCTGATCAACTGGTGCAAACTGTTCGGGCTGGTGGGCCGGTTGGTTAGCAAGAGAAGGTTGGGCAAGTCCCGCGTGGACCCCTCTACCTCGATTACTGCCGTCAGCCCGGTTCCCGAATACCGTCCGCCGCCGTGCCGAACTTCAGTCTCGACATAGTTCCCATCCGTCAGCGCTTTCACCCGCCCTTTGATGCGCACGGGATCGCCGTGGATCTTGTCGGTCTTGCCGCCCACCATTTCTTCAAACGCACCGCCCACGCCCGCCGCAAAGGCCGCTTTGTTGGCCGCCGCATCCGAAATCACCATCACCCAGCCCTGCGCCTTCTGCATTACGAGTTCGGCGAGGATGAACGTTCCATCGCCCGCCGAGCCACCGCCGATATTGTCTCCCGTGTCCATCAGGACCACTGGAAATTTCTCCGCGGCCATCGCCTCCCTGACGGCCTTGGCCGGATCGGGCGACTTGAAGATGAGCTTGTCCCGGATCGCCCACAGCATATCGCTAAGCCGCTTGGCTTCCCGCTGGGCCAGTTCCGGATCGTTATCGGTGACCACAATCGCGCTCGGACCCATCGCCGGCACGTCCGCCCATTGGTAGCCTCCCGGCACGCTGGCTACGAGGATCTTCGGGTTCTCCCGCTCCAGCCGGCGGCTCTCGTCGGTGATGTGTTTGAACGGCTCGTGAAAGGTGTCCTGATAGACGAGATTCACGATCATCGGCGGCTTTGCGATCGCCTGCACCGGCTTGATCTTTCCGCTCACGATCCCGGCCATGATCTTCGCCGCCTGCATGCCGCGCTGTTTGGTGTCCAGATGCGGGTTCTCCTTGTACGTGATCAGGACATCGGAATACCGGACGATATCCTCCGACACGTTGGCATGAAAATCGTGGGTCACGACGATCGGGAACTTCCTGCCCATCGCCTCGCGCACCCTTCGAACGACCTCAGCGTCGCCATGCGGATACCCGTCCACTACCATCGCGCCATGCAAGGTCAAGATCACGCCGTCAAACGGCGGCTTCGCCGTCTTCAACTGATTCACGAGCTTGTCGAGCTTCTCGTCGAACGACGCCTTCTCGACATAGCCAAGAAAGCCCGCGCCCGCCTGCAACACGGGATACAGATCCAACCCAACCGTCTTCGAAGCTTCGATCACTCCGCTTGCGATGGTGCTTGCCTTCGCGGTCTCAACCAGCCACTCGTCTCGGTTCGGCACCGGACCGGACTCCCGCATGGGCTGCGCTCGCGGATACAGGGAATTCGACTCCGCCCGGAGTCCACCTACCGCAATCCGAGGCTTGCGCCCCTGCCCCCAAGCCGGGCCGCCAAACCCAACCACTAACGCCACGGCAATCGCTAAACTTCTCATCCGTACCTCCAGGAACTCCATTGTAGGCCTGCACTACCATCAATGGGTTCTTGGGCCCATGTGACTATTGTCAGGACGCTTTGTTTTTCTTGAACGCACCTGTTAGCAAGCCGATCGGTGTGGGCATCGTGGGCCGGCGTCAGGAGGACGTCGAACAGTGGCTCGGCTAATGACAGCAACTCGCCGTTCTCCTTACCAGCCCACCCGCATGGCAACGGTCCGGCACGCATGTCCCTTCAGATGACCCGCAAGGTTGCGTGGGAGGATTTCGTCGATCAGGACTCTCATCGCGAACTGGTGAGAAGCGCCTTGGCCTCTTCCAGCGCGGTGATCGCCGCTTCCCGGCTAACCGAGGGAAAGTTATCGAGGAACTCGTCCAAAGTATCGCCCGCTTCCAAGTAGTCGATGAGCGAGTCAACCGGTACACGCGTCCCGCGGAAGCACGGCGTGCCCCCGAGAATTTCCGGATCGCTGACGATGACAGATTGGCGTTCCATACGATGCCTCTCGACCTTCAGTCTGCAATGCCACATGTGCGCCTACGCGAACTTGTACAGTTTCATCGCGGTCTTGCCCAGGATCCACTGTTTGTCTTCGGCGGTGAAGAAGGGAATGACCTCTTTCATCACGAGTAATTCGTGGAAGTTGGTCCAGACCATCCGCTGCGGACCGAAGCTGTCGTAGATTCGCCTCAAATACGGCCACATGTCGCGGCAGGGTACACGCTGTTTCGAAGTGTTGCCCAGATAGGTCCGCATATAGACGTTCGGGATCTTGGCAAGCGCCACCAACTGGTCGATACCTTCGCTGTCCGGCTTCTTGATGTCGATCATGGCGAAGTGGTCGATGACGACGTTCACCCCAGGGAAGCGCTGGGCCATGTCGGCGGCCTGGCGGATCTGGTGCGGTGCGATAAACAGGTTGAAGACTACCCCCAACTGCTCGGCCTTCTTCCAAAGCGGATAGGAGACCGGATCGTTCATCCACACAACGTTCGGGTTGTAGATCGGGCTGATCCGCATCCCGACCATATTCTCCTCCTTGATGGCCCGTTCCAGCCGCGACACATTCTCCTTGTCGGCCGGGGAATACAGCCGGTGACCCACCAACTGGCCGACCGCGCGGAATTTGTCCGGAAACGTCCGGACGCAATGGGTGGCATAGGTATTGTCGCGGCCGTAGTAACAGACGTGAATGATCACGCACTTATCCACTCCGTTGCGCCGCATCAGCTCCAGAATGCCCTCGGCCGAGTATTCGTGTTTGGGCAGGTTCGTCGGGCACGTGGCCAGGTCGGGATTGATCGGGAACTGCCGGCTGTTCAGAACCCACGCATGTTCGCCCCCGTTCACGATGGGGACTGGGCTGTCGGGCGGCTTCTGCGCACCAGCCAGGAGCGCGCCACCGAGCGCAGTCACACTCGCCTTCAAGCAATCTCGTCGTCTCATGGGGTGTTCCTCAGCCTGAGAGTCTACTACAGCCCGCGCGCCAAGATCAGACTAAGGCAAACGGCCGGATGGGCGAACCGGTGCCGCCTTCAATCTTGAGCGGAGTGCCGACAAACAAGAATTCGTACTGCTTGTCACGCGCTAGCTCCTCGAGGTTGAGCGCTTCCAACAGATAGATGCCGCTCTCCACAAGCATGTGGACGTGCACGGGCATGTTCGTGGCGGGGACCTTCTCGAAGGCGATGGTGTCAGAGCCAGCCGCGAAGATCCGGCGCGCCGAAAGCCATTGTGCGCCGGGTTCCTCGGGACCCGGGCCGTGTGTTTGGCGGATATAACGGGCAGGTTCCCGCCAGAATCGCGCCCAACCGGTGCGCAGCAGAACCACGTCACCGGCGCGGACGGTGACGCCATGCGCCTCCTGAGCACGTTCAAGATGTTCGGCAGTCACGGAGAAGTCTTCTGGCAGTTCGTCGACACCCTCCAGTTCAGCGATATCGAGCAGAACGCCTCGTCGCACAATCAGCCCAACCTCCGCGATCGAATGAGCTTTGAGACCCTCGCCATAGGACTGGTTTCCGGCTGCCGGAATACCCCCGTGCAGGACACCGTTGCAGGAGAAATGACACAGGGAATCGATGTGGGTTCCGACGTGCCCGCCCAGCGTGATGGCTTCCGAAGCCGAGGAGGTTCCACCCGGCGTGACGTAGTCGCCATGCTGCTTGGCGAGCGAGAAAAGGAAAGGCGGATGGTTGGGGTGGTGCGGCATGCCAACGAAATAGGGCTGCGACAAGTCGTAACAGCGGGCTGCCCCCAGCGGCGCAAGAACAGATTCCAGGTACATGGCGATTGCCTAGTTTACCTCCGGAGAACTAGCCGCGCCGCCGCATTCCGGTTGCACTTCCTACCGGGAAGAGAATACCCTGATCGGGGAGTTCTCAATGCGTTTGACCTGGTTGGCATTTGCGGTGGGCTTTGCGGCTTGGCTGATGCCGCTGTCCTCTCCGGCGAGCGGCGCCGCTCCTGTTGCGGTGCCCCGTGAGGCGGCGGAGCGCTGGGTACGGTGGCTCCTGCCGCTGCCCCACGAAGTCCGGTTGAATCGAAAGATTACCGCACCCCGCGGACGGATCCAGGTGACCCTGCGCCCGGGCGCCAGAGCTGTGGAGCGGCAGGCGGCGGAAGAGATCTCCTCCATGGTTGGCGCCACGGAAGGCGAGCCGCTCTTCACAATTCTGGTCGGGATTCAGGACATGGCCTGGCGGCAGGGTGCGCTTCCTGAGGCGCGGCGCCAGCTCCTGGAGAATCTTCCCAACCGCGATCAGGCATACGCAATCCTTCCCGCGGGAGACTCTGCGTTGTTGCTGACGGCAATGGATGGCAAGGGCGTCTACTACGCCGCCCGCACCCTGTGCCAGCTATTGGAGACCTCGGCCAGGCAGCAAAATGTGGACATTCCGCTGGCCGACATCACCGATTGGCCTGACCTGGAGGAGCGCGGGCTGTGGAATTTTCCCGATGCCGCGAATTGGGTGCCGTGGATGGCATCGCTGAAGCTCAACTACGGGAAGATGGCGAACACCCAATTGAAACCCGTCGAGCGCGGCAGGAAGAACGGGGTGGTGATCGAGACGTCGTTGTATGAACTGGCGCGCCGGAAGGCGATGCAGTACATGCCCTACCTCATCCACCTGAACTTCCTGGACGCCAGCGGCTTGTTCCGGGCTTATCCGGAACTGGCTGGGCGTGGCGATGCGGCGCTGGCGGGGCGTTACTTCGCGCACAAGCGGGGCAGCCAGCATCGCGCGCCGTTCGCGGCTCACCCGCAGTTTCAGAAGATCGTCGAAGAGTGGCTCGAAGACATGGCCGCGCAAGGTGTCGACGAGGTGAGTTGCTGGCTTTCTGAGCGTCCCGCCGAGGACCAGCGGCCGGAAACCACCGCCGCCGGCCAGTTCGTCCTGGAGGGGCGCGCGCTCGTCAATGCGTGGCGTGAAGTCCAAAAGCGGTATCCGCAATTCCGCATTCGGCTGTTCTTATCCACGGTAACCACGGAGCGTGATTATCGCGTGGTGGCGGAAGCGCCGCCGGAAGTGCGCATCGAGCGAGCCTGCGCCACCGCGCTCGAGCGCATTACCCATTTGCCCCGAGACCTGTTCCGCTACCCGCTGCTGGACCACTACGCGGCCGAGGGCCGTTGGGTCGCGAGTTACGATGTGCCGATTGGCGCCAACGCGCGGGTAGATACTCCCGAATACAAACTGCCCCAGACCTCCGTCCACCGCGTGCGCGACTATCTCGTCCAGCTGTCGCAGCGCCGCTACCGGGGCGCCTACGGCATGCTCGCCTGGTCGAAGAAAGCGCGCGAGACCTACGGTTTCAGTACGGCAGCGCTGGCGGAGTATGGCTGGAATCTGAACGGGCGCAGCACGCGGGAGTTTGCCATCGCCTGGGCGATGCGTGAAGGCATGGAGAATCCGGAAGCCTTCGGCCAATGGTCGGAGATCATGGGCCCGATTGAGTTCGATGTCTACGACTCGGAGTTCCCCATCGCCTATTCGTGGGGGAAGTTCATCCAGTTGATTCGGGAGCGCCGCCGGCCCTATTTGGGAGAAGGAGTCTTCCGCTACTACGCAAGCCCGCGGGCTTTCTCCGAAAAGATCGCCGCGTGCGACCGCGCCATGGAAATTGCCGGGCGGTTCCAGAACCCCTATTTCGCCGACGAGACCCGGATCGTGCGATCCTACGTCCGGCTTGCGCAGTCGTTGTACGAGTTGGCCGAGCAGGTATCCCTCGACCCTTTGGAAACCCTCTCCAGCCAGGAGAGCCTACGCAAATCTCTGGGCAGCCTGGAGGCCGCCGGGCAAGAGAATGCCGCCGCGATCCGCCTCTGGCGCGACCACCTCGGCCCCGCGGATTGGGATCGGCCTGCCAATATCGACTCATCCGTGCAGCGTGTTCTTGACGCCATCCAGGGCACCCAAACGACGGTCTCCGAAATCAAGGACTTCCTGGAGGGCCGGTACTTCTATTAGTCTGAGCGGCCCGTTGCCTGGATCGTCATCCGGCGTAACCGCCCCCCGTGTCTGCTACCATGCCGGGTGGTGATCCGGTTCCTTCTGCTGGTCCTCGCGCTAGTTCCCCTCTCTGCCCAGTCTCCCCGCCACATCAAGGTCTACGAGGAGGCGGGGCGCTTCGGCGGCTGGCCCGCCAATCACGGCATCTGGTCGTGGAACAACGAAATCCTGGTTGGCTTTGCCGCTGCCTGGTTTCAGAACAAAGACATTGGCCGGCACCAGATGGACTCGAACAAACCGGAGGAGCCTCGGTTGGCACGGTCGCTGGATGGCGGCGAAACGTGGATGATCGAGGCGCCCAAGTCGCTTCTGCCTCCCGAGCAGGGAGGCGCGGCGGTCCGCGACCTGGACGCGCCCATCGAGTTCTCCCGGTCCGGTTTCGCCATGACCTTGCGGCTCACCAGTGTTCACGATGGCCCAGCGTACCTTTTCTATTCCTACGACAAGGGCAAATCCTGGCGCGGTCCGTTCCGCTTTCCGATGCTCGGATTTCAAGGCGTGGCGGCGCGGACTGACTACGCGGTGTTGGGTCCCAAGCACGCGCGTGTGTTCCTGACGGCGGCCAAATCGAACGGCCGCGAAGGACGCCCGTTCTGTGCGGAAACCAAAGATGGAGGCAGGACCTGGAACCTGCTGTCGATGATCGGTCCGGAGCCGCCGGGTTTCTCGATCATGCCCTCGGGATTCCACCTCGGAGGCAACGAGTGGATTGCCGCTACCCGCGTGAAACAGGATCCGCAGAACTGGATCGAACTCTACCGCACCACGGACGACGCCAAGACATGGAAGAGTGAAGGGTGGATTGCCGATACGGGAGGTGGGTCAGGTAACCCGCCGCATATCATCAAACTCCGTGACGGACGGCTCTGCCTCACCTACGGTTATCGCTCCAAACCATTTTCCATTCGTGCGAAGTTTTCTTCCGATAACGGCAAGACGTGGGGCAAGGAAGTCACGCTGCGCGACGACGCGGCCGCGTGGGACATCGGCTATCCACGGTCGGTGCAGCGGACCGACGGAAAGGTCGTGACGATCTACTATTACAACGACGCCCCGCATCGCGAACGATTCATCGCCGCTACGATTTGGGATCCTGGGAAGCGAATATGAGCCGTATTCTGGCTGGATTGAATCCGGTGGTCGAGGCGCTCCGCGCCGGCTCGCCGGTGGATCGCGTGCATATCGCCAAGGGCGCCGGCGGTCCGCGCATTCAGGAAGTGGTGGACCTCTGCCGCCAGGCGGGCATTCCCGTCCGGTTTGAAGACCGCGCGTCGCTCGACCGCCTGGCCCGCACCGCCGTCCATCAGGGCGTGGTCGCCATGGCCGCGGAACAACGCTATGCCACTCTGGACGACGTCGCGGGTAAGGCGAAGATGGTCGTCGTGGCCGACGGCGTGGAGGATCCTCATAATCTGGGCGCAATCGCGAGGACAGTCCACGCGGCCGGCGTGGACGCGCTCGTCATCCCCGAACGCCGCGCCGTGGGCGTGACACCCGTGGTCTCAAAAGCGGCCGCCGGGGCGCTGGAACATCTACCGCTGGTGCGGGTGGGAAACATCAACCGGGCGCTGGAGACACTGAAAGAGAAGGGATTCTGGATCTACGGTCTGGACGAACGCGGTACCGAAACCTACGACCAGGTCACCTACAATCCTCCGACCGTCCTGGTAATCGGCGCGGAGGGCAAAGGTCTGCACCACCAGGTTAAGCAGCACTGCGATGTGCTCGTGCGCATCCCCATAGCGGGCGCCATCGCCTCGCTGAATGTCTCTGTGGCCGCCGGGGTCGCTCTCTTCGAGTGGCGCAGGCGAAAGACCGGCTAGCCTTTGAGAATGATCTTCGAGATGTCGTTGTAGAGCACAAAAACCACTACCATCATCAGGAAGACGAAGCCGAACTTCATAACCGCTTCCTTCACGTTCAGGCTCAGGTCTTTGCGAATCAGCATCTCAAAGAGCAGCAAGACGATCACGCCGCCATCCAGGATCGGAATCGGCAGCAGGTTGAAAATCGCCAGGTTCAGGCTGACCATCGCCATCAATCCGAGGAAGGCCGAAGGACCCTCGCGGGCGGCATCACCGGAAAGCTGCGCGATCCGGATCGGCCCTTCCAGCGACTTGGGCGACATGCGCTGCTGGATAATTCCGTGCAGGAACTGGTAGATCAGGCCCGCGCTCTTCGCGTTCTGCCGGACAGATTCCTTTACCGCATCGGGAAAACTCAGTGCCGTGTAGATCACCCGCGGTTCCAGCCGGACCCCGATCATCCAACTCTTCTGTCCTTCCACCTCCCGCTGGCTGGGAGAAACTGTCGCGGTCTTCGTTTGCCCATCCCGGGTATATACGATTTCAACGGGTTTGCCTTGGCTGGCCTTGATGATCTCGCGCAGCCGGTAGGTGGAGCGGATCAAATGGCCGTTGACGGTTTGCAGAATGTCGCCGCGCTGCAAACCCTGCCGCTCGGCATCCATTCCCTTCTCGACGCCGCCGATCTGGATCTCGGCCTGCTCCGCCCAACCTGCCGTTCCAATGCCATTGCGGTCGTCCAACTCCGGCGTCACGTTGGCCTCCAGCGTCTCCCCGCCGCGGACGTACACAATGCGCATCGGTTGGTTGGCGCTGGCGATCTCTTCCAGGAGAATGTCTTCCCACGACGGGTTCATCTTGCCGTTGACGCCGATAATCCGGTCCCCTTCCTTCAACCCGGCTTTCGCGGCCGCCGAGTTCGGAAGCACCATGCCGAGCACACCCGGCTGGCCGAGTTCCGGCATCTTGGGATACTTCACCATGAACAAGCCGGTGAGGATCGCCACCGCCAGAATGATATTCATGAACGGCCCGGCGAAAGCGATAATCAGACGCTGCCAGCGCGGCTTGGAGAGAAACGACCGGGGGTCGGACGCCATGTCGTCGCCCGCCTGCTCACCCGCCATCTTTACGTAACCGCCAAACAGGATCGCCGAGACCCGGAAATCCGTCTCGCCCTTGCGGAACCCGAACAGCCGGGGACCGAACCCGAAGCTGAAAGCCTCCACCCGCACATCGAAGAATCGTGCGGCCCAATAGTGTCCGAGTTCGTGGATCATGATCATGATCCCGATCAGAACCAGTACCCACCAAATGTTTTCAACAATTAACATGTCTAGTTACCTGATACGCTCTCTACGGCCGTCTCCCGCGACACGACAATGTCCCGGGCCACCCGGCGCGACTCCCGATCAATCTCCAACACTTCCTCCACAGAGGCAGCCCGCCGTGAAGGGACCCGGGTCAGGGTTTCCTCTACCACTTCGGCGATTCCAGGGTAGCTCAAACGCTCTTCGAGAAAAGCCTCCACCGCTACCTCATCGGCGGCATTCAATGTGCAGGTGGCGGAACCACCCGCCCGCTGCGCCTCGTAAGCCAACTGCAACAGGCGAAACTTCTCGAAATCCGGCGGGTAGAACTCCAAGGTCCGCGCCTCCAGCCAGTTCATCCGGGCTACCGGAGCATCCAACCGCTCCGGATAAGTGAGCGCGTACTGAATTGGCATCCGCATGTCAGTGGTCGACAACTGGGCCACGATGCTGCCATCGTTGAACTCCACCATGGCATGGACTGAGGATTGGGGATGCACGACCACCTCAACCTTGGCGGGTGGTAAATCGAACAGCCAGCAGGCCTCAATCACCTCAAATCCCTTGTTCATCATGGTGGCCGAGTCGATGGTGATTCGCTTTCCCATCTTCCAAGTCGGATGATTCAACGCCTGATCCCGCGTTACAAACTGTAAGTCCTTCTTGGGAGTGTTCCGGAACGGCCCGCCGGAAGCCGTCAGGATGAGGCGAGACACGTCTTGCCGCCGTCCCGCCTGCAAACACTGGTGTGCCCCGTTATGCTCGCTGTCCACCGGTATCAACTCCGTGCCGGATTGACGGGCGGCGCTCATCACCAATTCGCCGCTCGCAACAAGTACCTCTTTGTTCGCCAGTCCGATCTGCTTCCTTGCGCGGACCGCCGCGTAGGTCGCTTCCAGGCCGGCTACGCCGACGATGGCCGACAAAACAAAATCACACTCCCCCGCGGTGGCCGCCGCCACCCGCGCCGCGGCCCCAAATTCCAACTGGGGCCACATGCTGGCTGGTAGGCCAAGCGCCTGGAGTCTCCCAATTAGATGGGTGCGCGTGGAATCGGTTTCGACAACCACGAGTTCCGGACGGAACTCGACAATCTGGTCAGCCAGCAGTGAATGATTCCGCCCGGCGACCAGGGCGAAGGCCCGAAACTGGTCCCTGCGGCGTCGAATAATATCGAGCGTACTGACGCCGATCGACCCGGTCGAGCCGAGCAAAGTTACCGCGCGCATGCAATCTGCTCCCTCATCCTAACATTCCGGGTGGAAACACACCCTATGAAAAATTGGAGAAGGCCGTGCGACAGCGGAATGTATTGTTTTTGGAATACGGGGGGCGTAGAGAGGACGAAAGGCGAACGAACACAGCCGGTAAAACAGGATTGGAAGTCGTTGTGAATGAAGAACCCCTAAGGGCGCCGGGGAGGATTGCTTCAGGGGTCTATTTAAGTGAGGTTAGTCTCGCTTTGGTGGGAGTTGCCTCCCCGGCTTACTTCCAATATTAGAATATGATTTTTGGGATTGCAATCAAAAATGGAAGACTTGATGGTTAAAATTAATTAATCTTTAAGCTCCCCCCGTCGTCGATTCCCGGCCAGCCGGATCTTTGCTGGTATACATGCCCTTTGAAGAGAGTGTCTGCGTTTCCATTGTCACCTTCAACAGTGGAGCCTACATCACTCCGTGCCTGGAAGCGGTGCTCGCGCAAACGGATGTTCGTTTGGATGTGGTGGTAGTGGATAATGCATCAGCCGACCGTACCCGAGACTGCTTGCAGCCCTTCGCCGGACGCATCCGCATTATTTACAACTCCCGGAATGCTGGGTTTGCCGCAGGTCAGAACCAAGCCATCGCAACCACAAATGCAGATTGGTTTCTGGCACTGAATCCTGACGTGTTACTCCAGCCCGGTTTTATCTCCCGCCTGGTGCAGGCTGCGGGCCGGCACAAGCGGGTGGGCTCGGTCTGTGGAAAACTCCTGGCCATCGGGCCGGGCTTTCGGCCGCTCAACGAACGGCTTCTCGATTCGACCGGTATCGTCATCAACGGAGCCCTGCGTCACGCCGATCGGGGATGGCACGAACCGGACCAAGGTCAATACGACGCCCGCGAGTACGTTTTCGGTGCGAGTGGTGCGGCCGCTCTCTACCGCCGGTCAATGATTGAAGATATCGCCTGCCGCGGTGATTTTTTCGATCCGGCCTTCTTCTGCTATCGCGAAGACGCCGACGTCGCCTGGAGAGCCCAACTTCAGGGATGGCGCTGCTTGTATGTGCCCGAGGCCGAGGCCTTCCACGTCCGCCGTGTGACCCCGGACGTGCGCCGGCAGCTTCCCCCGGACATTAACATGCACTCGGTGAAAAACCGGTTTCTGATGCGGATCAAGAACGTGACCGCCGGAGTTTACCGGCGACACTGGGTGGAAATCACGGCACGCGACATTGCCGTAATCGGGTGCTGCCTTGTGTGGGAGGTGCGGTCATTGCCCGCGTTTTGGTTGCTGGCGAAGGAATTGCGCAGCGCATTGGCCAAGCGGCGCGAGGTCATGCGAAACCGCCGGGCGGATGACGAATATCTGGGCGCCTGGTTTGCCCGGCCGCACGAAATGGCCAAAACCGCGCCGGCCGTTGCCCTCCGCCGGCTTACTTGAAGCGCACAGGCCCGGCGGCGGGCCCCAAAACATAGAGGAACACACCACCGAAAGTTCCCGCCGCCGAGGTCCGTTGTGCGCGTGTTCCTCAAAAAAAGCTGGCGGCACAGCGCACGCCAATATTGGGCGACCGCTCGAGCGGGCGCGCCCACGAGCGGTACGAGCAGGTGAGGTATTTGGGGACATCCGCCCACGAACCGCCGCGAATCACGCGATACATTCCGGTGGCGGGTCCGGTGGGGTTCTTTCCGGCCGCGGTCTCGTAATACTCGCGCGCATACCAATCCGCGGTCCACTCCCACACATTACCGGCCATATCGTAAAGCTGGAAGTAGTTCGGTGGAAACTGGCCGACCGGGCAGGGACCTTTGAGCGTGTCGTAACAGGCATCGTTCTTCGAAGGCCGCTGGTCACCCCAAGGATATACCTTACCCTCGGCGAGACCCCGGGCTGCACGTTCCCACTCGGCCTCGGTGGGGAGCCGCTTCCCAACCCACTCGCAGAACGCCACCGCGTCATTCCAGTCGATTGCCGCCACCGGCAGCTTCTCCTTGCCGGGCGGGACTTTGCCCTTTAGCCAGTTGTAAGGGGGCCGGTGACGCGTCGCCTGCACAAAGCGGCTGAACTGCTCGTTGGTGACTTCGTATTGGTCGAGATAGAAGGGGTCGAGCGTGATGGCGCGCACCGGGCGATCGTCCTGAACCAGTTCCGGCGCCCACTTTAATCCGTCATCCGGGAGCGCGTGCGAGCGTCCGCGCAGGAATTCCCCGCCGGGGACAAACACCATTCCCTGTTTCGCGGGTGGACCGGCCGCGCAGAGGGCGGTTACCAGAAGAATGCTACCCGTAAATGGTCGTAATGTCATCCGTAGGGATCCAGCCGGCGGGGCCTAACGAGTCGACATAAGGATAGGCGCGTCCGGACGGGGTGTTGCGAATCTCCTTCGACCAATCGATGCCAAGCGCGGAAAACATAGTGGCCACGACATTCTCAATGCGCGGTTGCTCTTTGCGGTGCCAGCCCGTCTCGGCCACCTTTTCACCATCCTTATCGGAGGCCCCCGCGATCAGTCCCCCCTTGACTCCAGCGCCGGCAAACAGCGCGGGAAAGACCTTGTTGTGGTGGTCGCGGCCGTCCATGTTGTTGAGGGCGCCCGGCGTGCGCCCGAATTCGCCCATCGCGACAACCAGCGTCTCGTCCAGGAGAGATTTGCCCGGTTCCGTCTTGGACGGCGTGCGGGCAAGGTCCTCCAGGAGACTCGCGAAGGCCGGGTCAAACTCTTCGCAGAGTTTGTAGTGGTGGCTCGGTTTACTGCGATCCCAGATATAGACGTGATGATCCCAGCCGGGATGGCAGATGTGAATGTAGTGGGTCCCCGCATCCTGCGCCAAAACGTTTCGGGCGAGAATGCAGGAAATCCCGACCGGCGTATTGCCGTAGCGCGTCCGGTCCTCCTCCGCAATCTGAAACGCTGCCGGCCAGCGGCTGTCGGACAGCAGGCGGTGAGCGTTCTCGTAGAAATCGCCGTAGGTGGCCATCTCTCTTCCGAGTTTGGCTACACGGGCGTGCTCGGCGGTCCGGAGTTCGGAGAGCAGCCGCCAGCGTTCCTCCAGAAGCTGGATGGCCTTCTCATCGAGCGCCATGCCCTTCACCGCGGAGTCGGGATTGATGTCGACAACAGAGAATCGCGGATGCAAAAACCCGGTGGACAATGCACCCGGGAATGCCTTGTCGAGATTGAACGACATGTAGCTGGGGAACGTGTCTTGGGGACGTCGCCGCTGTTCCAACTCGAGCGCCATCACGGAACCGACTGCCGGTATTTCGCGGGCGAAGGCGAGGTTTAATTGGCGTCCTGTCTGCACGTAATACTGTCCGCGAAAGTGCACCTCTTCATGGCTGAGCATCGACCGCACGATGGCCAGCTTATCCATGTGCTTTTCCAGACGTGGGAACAGCAGGTGCGACAGATAGAGATTGTCGCGGACCTTGCGGATGTCGAGGTCCTTGGGCGTGCCGGCCGTTTCCTTGAAATCGAACGACTCGGTGTGCGCGATGGCACCCGAGATCTCGTAATAGATGACGTTCTTGGCCGTCCCGCGAGGTTTGGCCTTGTATCCGGTGGAGCCGAAACTACGCGGGACCACGCCGTCGACTCCGGCAAGGGCAAGACCCATGCCGCCAAACCGGAGCAAGTCACGCCGCGTCGGTGTCAGGTCGGCGACAGTCTTCATGGCGGTCTCCTAGTAGTTGAAGAAGAACTCGGTGAGGTTGATGAGCGCCCACTGAAGGTTCTGGGCCCCTTCTGTGCGACTGCGGGTCAGTGCGGCCAGCGCCACCTCTTTCTCCGCGGCCGACGGAGCCCGGGACAGCGTTCCCAAGAACATCTCATCCACGACTTGGGCGTTGTCCGAGTAGGAATCCAGTAGCCGCTGCACGCGCGAGTCTTTCGTCGCCAGCACGCGCTCATTCACGACCGGCGATTGCATGAGCAGCAACGGCTGTAACGTCGAACCGGTCTGGAACTTCGGCGGATTGTTCCGGTTCGACTGTCCGAACGTCTGCATGAAGTACTTCAAGTCGCCGCCCCCGGCCGGACCCGAAAGCTGCATGGACATTTGCACCTGACGGTCGCCGTACTTGAAGCTGCCGGGGCGTCCCGTCGCCAGCGTCAGCGCATCGTGCAGTTCTTCAGCCGTCAGCATGCGCACCAGTTTGCGCGCGAAGTACCGAGTGTACTTTTCTTTCCATTCTCCGTCGTAGCGCGCGGAAAGCTGGTAGGCGTTCGAGCGGCAAATGGTTCGCAACAGATGCTTGACCGAATGATTGTTCTTGCGGAAGTCGCCGGCCAGATCGTTGAGCAGGTCGGGATGCGACGGCTGAAGCTCCCATCCCGCGGGCAGATTCTTCGGATCCTGCCGGGCGAGATCGAATTCATCGTAGGGCTCGACAATCCCTTGCCCCATCATGCGCCACCAGAACATATTCGCGGTGGCGCGCGCAAACTGCGGATGCGCGGTCACCATCCGGCCGAGTTCGACCCGCGGTTCGACACCGGGGCGAGGCTGCTCACCGGTAAGCACAAAAGCGGGTGTATTGGACCCGCCGAACCGGCCCACGCGGATCATACTCGCGCCCTTGGTGTCATAGCCGGGATTGCCGTCGTCGATCATGAACTCGCCCGATTGCGGCTTCCCGTCTTCCCAGTACATGAGGTAGCGCGAACTCCCGAGAAACGAGGCAAACTGGAAGAACTGTTTCCGCGTCCGGCTGGTGAGATAGACGTTCACTTTCTCGAGATGGCCCTTACCGTCGTGGCAGGAAACGCACGACAGGTTCACGCCCAGAAAAGTCTTGCCATAGAGTACGGCGAGTTCGTCATGCGTATCCAACTGATGGACCATTCCCAGATCTTTTCCATCGTCCGGCTGCGGCTTCCCCTGCACATGCTCGCGGGCAATCAAACTGGAGGCAGCGACGACATGGTTTGATTTGGCCGAGGCGGCCATAATCTCGCGGGCCACTTCGTCGTAAGGACGGTCCACCGCCAGATTCTCGCGCATCCAGTAATGAAAGAGATTCATCCCGCGGCCCATCTTCCCGTTGGCCCGGAACAGATCCATGAAGAAATAGGCCCACTTGTCGACGAACGCCTCGGAATCGAGCAGCCGGTCGATCACCTTGTCGCGCTTGGCCGGATCGCGGTCGGCGATGAACTCGCGTACTTCCTGGGACGAGGGGATGCGGCCGGTGAGGTCGAGGGTAATGCGGCGAAGAAACTCGGTGTCGGAAGACAGTGGCGCGCTGGCCACGCCGTCGCGGTCCATCTTGCCGAAGATGTGCCGGTCGATGAAATTGCGAGGTTTGATCCTGCTCTGCCCCGGAGACCCGGAGGGCAAGTTCCTGGCAACGCGCTCGGTGAGTGCCCCCGCGTCTGGCTTCTTCGGTTGGAGGATCGGAGCGTGGATTTGGGAGAAACGCTCTGGGGAAAGCGACTCTTCGGTGATGGGCGGCTTCGTTTTCTCGGCAACCAAAGCGGTTAGGCACAACACCGCGGCTGCCAGCGCTTTGAGGCACTGCTGCATGGACACTCTCCCGGGGAGTGGAATTGGCCGAAGTATCCTACATTAAGCGGCAGGCTGTCAACCTCCTCCACCTCCTCCACCATTCATCGTTGCAGCCGGGGTGTGGGCGAACTAACCAGAACCGCCGAGGAGAGTTTCGCCAGTTCCCGCCGCGCGATCGTCGCCCAACTGCTGCCTGGATCGAGCTTCAGGTACGTTCTCCAGTGCCGTACCGCCTTCAAACTGCTTCCGGTAGCCTGGTAGAGCAGAGCCAGGTTGTAGTGTGCGTCCGCATAGTTCGGGTCGAGTTTGAGCGCAACCAGATAGTGCGCAAGCGCCTGCTCCTGCTCTCCCCTCTCGTCGTGCAAGTTTGCCAGGTTGAAGTGTGCCAGAGGATAGTCCGGGTTGACCTCGATCGCGCGCCGGTAATGGTGTTCGGCCTTCTTCCAGTCCTGCGCCGTAAAGTAGATCGTCCCCAGGTTGACGTTGGCCGCCGCCAGTTGCGGATCCAGTTCCAGTGCTTTCTGGTAGGCCTCTACCGCCTGCTCGGTGCGCATTCCGCCCGCCTCCAAGTCCACTCCTCGCAGGAACCACTTTTCGGCTTCCTGCTGATCCCGCAATTTGCGGTCGCGATCCTCTTGTGCGCGGCGCGCCGGAATCGACACCATTCGCTCGATCTCGGACTGGTTGAAATCCAGCAGCAGTTGCCCGCTTTCCGGCTCCATGTGCTGGCCGCCTACCTGTACGCGAATGCGATTACCCTCCGAATACAACCGGAATTCGGTGAGCGGCGTGCCTGTCGAAAGCAACTTGCGCCGCACCGCGTTGAGCGCCGCCTCAATCCTTCGCAAGGGCAGCCGCGCTTCGCGCAGGCGCACTACTGCCCGCATCGCGACGATCTGAGGAAACGTATACAGGCCGGCAGGTTCCACCAAACCCTGCCGCTCCCAACTCCGCAACGTGCGTTCCGAAATTCCCAAATAGCGCAAAGCCTCGTCGCGCTTGAACTCCTGCTTCATGGCCGAAACCGGCACGAAGGGATTGTAACATGGCGCCGTTGACAGGCTGTTTCCGTGGCGCAATACTGAAGTAGATGCAAGTGAGTGGCAATAAGAGCGCGACCCTCATGGACCTCCACCGTGGCCAGGAAGGGATTATCACCGGCTTCCACTTGCCCGACGATATCAGCCGCCGCCTGATGGAACTGGGCTTTCTCCCGGGACATCGTGTCAAGGCCGGAGCCAGCGCCCCAGGCGGTGATCCTCGCGTTTTTGAAGTCGATGGTTCGCAGGTCGCGGTCCGCCGCGAGACCGCCCGGCAGATCGAGGTAAAACTGTCGTGACCGGTGGCGGCACCGGTCCGGCTGGGACGCTAGTCCAGCTTCAGGCTGGTGCCACCAAGCGCCATACAGTTGCGATTGTCGGTCCTCCCAACGCCGGAAAATCCACCCTGTTCAACCGGTTGACCGGTATGCGGCAGAAAGTGGCCAACTACCCCGGCGTCACTGTCGAGCAGCGCTGGGGAAAGCTCCAGGTGGCTCATGGCAAGCAGGTGGATCTCATTGACCTGCCGGGCATTTACAGCCTCGACCCGCGATCGGAGGACGAGCAGGTCACCCGCGACGTCCTCGCCGGCGCGATGCCCGGTACGCCGTGTCCTGACGCAGTTCTGCTGATTCTCGACGCCACCAACCTCGGCCGGCACCTCATGCTGGCCGCCCCGATTCTCAGCCTCGGCTTGCCGACGCTGGTGGTGCTGAACATGGCGGACGATCTGGAGCGGCGTGGAGGTGAGATCGACACGGCCGCCATCGCCACCAAACTCGGCGCGCCCGTTGTCCTGGTGAGTGCAGCCAAGGGCAAAGGCATCGAACCCATCCACGAATTCCTGCACGGTGAATTCGCGGTACCCGCGCCGATCGAGCTTCCGGTTCTCAACAACCCGCCGAAATGCCGCGCCTGGGCGGCCCGCGTTTCTCACGACGCCTATCGCGCACCAGCGCCTCCGCTCTGGAGCCGGCGCCT
>JAEUQD010000577.1 GCA_016789925.1 Bryobacterales bacterium
CACCACCACACGCACCGGCACGACGATATTGTCTCCGTCTTGCGGTTGCAGAAAGAGTTTGGGTTCCGGCTGGTGCTCCAGCATGTTACCGATGGTTGGATGGTGGCCGGCGAAATCGCAAAGTCGGGCGCGCCCACTTCGGTGATCGTGATCGATTCGCCGGGTGGCAAGGAAGAGGCCAAGGGGTTGACCTTCCGCAACGCCGCAGTGCTGGATAAGGCCGGCGTTCTGGTGGGCTTCCATACCGACGATGGTGTGACGGATTCGCGTTTGTTTTTGCGGAGTGCGGGCCTGGCAGTGCGGGCCGGCCTGTCGCGGGAGAAGGCGCTGTATGGGGTGACGATGGCGAATGCCAAGATGATGGAACTGGATTCGCGAGTCGGGTCGCTCGCACCGGGCAAGGACGCCGACTTCCTCATCCTGTCGGGCGACCCGTTGTCGGTCTATACGAAGGTGCTCGAAACGTGGGTGGATGGTGTGAAGGTGTTTGACCGAAGCGTGGAAAAAGACAGGCTGTACGCGGAAGGTGGGGAAGGCTCGGCGGACCGCCAGTCGGCCTTGCACCTGCACGAGGACGAAGAAGAGGTGTTGCAGTAATGCGGACCGCTTTCCTGTTTTTCCTGCTGGCCACGGTATCGGCGGCTCAGACAATCGCTGTGCGTGGCGAGACCGTTTATCCGATGGCGGGCGCCGCGTTGAAGAATGGCGTCGTGCTCATTCGCGACGGAAAGATTGAGCGCATCGGGACCATGGGCACGCCCGCCGGCTATCGCGAACTCAGGGCCAAGGTGGTGACGCCCGGCCTGATTGACGCACACGCTACGGTCGGTCTGACCGGCTATCTGAACCAGCCGCACGACCAGGACCAGGTGGAACGGTCGGCAACCGTGCAGCCCGAACTTCGCGCCATCGATGCTTATAACGCGCGGGAGAGGCTGGTGGAGTGGGTGCGCGGCTTCGGTGTGACGGCGATGCACACCGGCCACGGTCCGGGGATTCTGGTGTCGGGCCAGACGATGATTGTCAAGACGCGCGGCAATACGGCGGAAGAAGCGGCGATCGTCAAGGAAGCCATGGTCGCGGCTACGCTGGGGAGCGGCGCACGCGAGAACGGTGCACGCAGCCCGGGCACTCGCGCCAAGGCCATCGCGATTCTGCGCTCAGAGTTCATCAAGGCCCAGGAATACACCGCCAAGAAGGAAAAGGCGCGCGACTTGCGCACGGAAACCTTCGCCCGTATCCTTCGTGGCGAACTGCCGTTGTTGGTGACCGTCCATCGCGCCAACGATATTCTCTCGGCCATCCGGCTGGGCAAGGAATTCGGCATCAAGCTTGTGCTCGATGGAGTGGCGGAAGCACCGCTGGTGATGGCTGAGATCAAGGCCTCGGGCTATCCGGTGATCGTGCATCCGACGATGTACCGCTCCGGAGGCGATACGGAGAACATCAGTTTCGAGACGGCGTCGAAACTGAAGGCCGCGGGCGTCCCGTTCGCCTTGCAAACCGGGTTTGAAGGCTATGTGCCCAAGGTCAGGGTTCTTTTGTTTGAAGCCGGCGTGGCCGCCGCGCATGGCTTGAAATTCGAAGACGCGCTGGCCAGCGTCACCATCGATGCGGCGCGGCTGCTGGGCATAGCCAACCGTGTGGGGTCGCTGGAGGCGGGTAAGGACGCCGACCTCGCGATGTACGATGGCGACCCGTTTGAGTACGCCACGCACTGCACCGGCGTGATCATCGACGGAGTGGTGGTCAGCACGGAAGCACGGTAGGAAACGGTACACTGAATCCCGTGGTTGAGGCAAAGCGTGCCGCGCGCGAGCGCATGTTGCAGGCTGTGGAACGTCTGCACGAGTTGGAAGACCGGCTGCGCCACGGCGGCGGGTCGAAACGCATCCAGAAGCAGCACGCGGCAGGCAAACTCACGGCTCGCGAGCGTGTGACGCAGTTGATCGACGGGGCATCGCCATTCCTGGAAATCGGCCTGCTGGTGGCTCACGACCGCTATGACGGACAAGCCCCCGCGGCGGGCGTTATCACAGGCGTGGCGCGCATCGAGCAGCGCCCTGCCGTAATCGTTGCCAACGACGCCACTGTGAAGGCTGGAGCCTGGTGGCCGGAAACGATCCACAAGATTCTGCGCGCGCAGGAAGTGGCGATGCGCAACCGGCTACCCATCGTGTACCTGGTGGACTCGGCAGGCGTGAACCTTCCGTTACAGGACGCGATCTTTCCAGGACAGTATGGCGCGGCCCGCATTTTTTACTACAACTCGCTGATGCGCCGGAGGCTGCGCATCCCGCAGATTTCGGCAGTGATGGGGCCGTGCATTGCGGGCGGCGCTTATCTGCCGGCCTTGAGCGATGTGATCTTCATGGTGGAAGGCACCAGTTTCATGGGTCTCGGCGGCGCGAATCTGGTGAAGGGAGCGACGGGCCAGGTTGTCGATGCCGAGCAACTGGGCGGCGCACGGATGCATACCGGCGTGAGCGGCGTGGCGCACTACATGGCGGAAAACGATGCTCACTGTCTACAACTGATCCGCCAGCAGTTTCGCAGCTTCCCTGCCCCGGACCGCCTTTCATTTCCGGCGTCGAGACCAAAGCGAAATGCGGAATTCCTTTACGAGGTCCTTCCCGCGGACCATCGCGCGCCCTACGACATACAGGCAGCGATTGACTGTCTGGTAGACGCCGAGGACTATCTGGAGTTTCAGCCAGATCATGCGCCGGAGATGCTGTGCGCGCAGGCGCGCTGGGAGGGCCGCCCGATTGGGCTGGTGGCGAACCGGCGCGGCTTTCTGAAGGTGAACGGACAAACGAGAGTCGGGGGAATTGTTTATACGGAGTCGGCGCGCAAGGTGGCCTATTTCGTCGAAACGTGCGAGCGGCAAGGCGTGCCGCTGGTGTATTTGCAGGACGTTTCCGGGTTCATGGTGGGGCTGGAGGCGGAATCGGAAGGGATCATCCGGGCGGGCGCGGAGATGGTGGAAACCATGGCGTGCGCGACGGTGCCTAAAGTGATCGTGACGCTCAATCACGCCAGCGGCGCGGGCTACTACGCGATGGCGGGCCAAGGCTTCGACCCCAACTTCACATTCGGCTGGCCGACGGCGCGCATCGGCGTGATGGAAGGCGATGCGGCTGTGCAGGCAGTTCACGGTCCGGAGATGGACAGGTACAAGTCCGCGGGCCAGCCGCTCCCAGCGGAGTTGCAGCAGCGCGTAGACAAGACGCGCGCCGACTACGAACGCTGGCTCGATTCGTTGTATGCCGCGGCCCGGGGCCATGTCGACGCTCTGATCGATCCCCTGAAGACAAGGCAAATGGTGGCGTTCGCGTTGGAAGCGAGCGCGGGTGGGCGGCGCGAACACCTCGCCCTGGAGACGCTATGATCCGCATTGCGAACGGGCAGGGTTTTTGGGGCGACTGGCTCGAAGCGCCCGTGCGGCTGGTGGAACAGGGTCCCATCGACTACCTCGGACTCGACTACCTGGCCGAAGTGACAATGTCGATTTTGCAGAAGCAGCGGCAACGAGACCCCAACCTCGGCTATGCGCGCGACTTCCCACCGCTCGTTGGCCGCATCGCAAAACAGATTCGCGACCGCGGCATCACGATGATCGCCAATGCCGGCGGAGTCAATCCGGTGGCGTGCGGGCGCGAAGTGCGCCGCCTGGCGCCGGACTTGAAGGTCGCTGTCGTACTGGGCGACGACATCCAGAACCGCCTGGACGAACTGGTGGCTGAGGGCCATGCGCTTAAGAACATGGACACCGGCGAACCGCTGCGCACGATTCAGGATCGTGTGCTTTCAGCGAACGCTTATATCGGCGCGTTTCCAGTGGCCGAAGCGCTGGCTACGGGGGCGGACGTGGTGATTGCCGGGCGTTGCACCGACACTGCGCTGACACTGGCGCCGATGGTTTACCGCTTCGGCTGGCAGCCCGCGGACTATCATTTGCTCGCCGCCGGAACGGTGGCCGGGCATATCATCGAATGCGGCGCACAGGTCACCGGCGGCAACTGCCAGGTGGACTGGGAGACCATTCCGGACCTTGCCAACGTGGGCTACCCGATCGTGGAGGCCGAGCCCGACGGCAGCTTTGTCGTGACGAAGCACGCGGGTACGGGCGGCCGCATCAACACGCATGTGGTGAAGGAGCAACTCCTCTACGAATTAGGCGACCCGCGCAACTACATCACCCCCGATTGCATTGCCGACTTCACGACGATTCAACTGCAAGAGGCGGGACCAGACCGGGTGCGCGTCCAGGGGGGGCGCGGCAGCGCAGCGACGCCATACCTGAAGATTTCGATCAGCTATCACTGGGGCTGGAAGGCGACCGGAACGCTGGTCTATTCGTGGCCGAATGCGTTGGAGAAGGCACGCGTGGCGGACCGGATTGTGCGTGCGCGGCTGGATGCGCTGGGGTTGCGGTTTGACGCGATTCATACAGAGTTTCTCGGTGCGAATGCTTGCCACGGTCCGGTGGCCGCCAGTGTGGCCGATCCCGCGGAGGTGCAACTTCGGATTGGAGTACGGAGTCCGGACAAGGCCGCGGTGGAGAGGTTCACGCGCGACCTCGTTCCGCTCGTCTTGAGCGGACCGCCGGGGGCGACCGGGTTTGGCGACGGGCGTCCAGCGGTCACCGAAGTGGTCGCC
>JAEUQD010000975.1 GCA_016789925.1 Bryobacterales bacterium
GCTTTCCACTGCTGGTGGACCTCCATGGCGGGCCCACCGGAGCCACGCTCGACTCGTTCCCCATGTCGCGCACCTACCCCATTCCGGCGCTGTTGCAGGCTGGCTTTGGCGTGCTCTCGCCCAACTTTCGCGGGTCAGCCAACTATGGCGCTGCCTTCCGCCTGAAGAACGCACTTTCGCAAGGTATTGGCGACTACCAGGACGTGATGACCGGCGTCGATTACCTGATCACGGAGGGCTTCGCCGATCCGGATCGCCTGGGGGTGTACGGCTGGTCGTATGGCGGTTATCTAACGGGAGCCGTCATTAGCCGTACGAACCGGTTCAAAGCCGCTTCGGTCGGCGCTCCGGCAACCGACTGGACCACCTACTACGGCCAGTTTGACGGTGCCAAAGAGGTTCTCTGGACTTACTTCGGCGGCTCGCCCTGGGACGTGCCGGCGAATTACGAGCGCCACTCCTACCGGTCGCGCCTGAAGAACATCCGAACGCCTACGTTACTCCAGGTAGGCTCGCTTGACATCAACCACAATGCGGAGATCTATCAGGCGCTGACCGACACGGGGACTCCGGTCGAGTATGCGCTCTATCCTCGGGAAGGGCACGGGATTGTTGAGCCTGCCCACCAGCGCGACCTGATGGAGCGGAATCTCCGCTGGTTCCGGCAGTGGATTCTCGAACGAAAGTAACCACGCGCCGCGTTTCCGGATTCCAGTCCAGTAACACCCACTGCTGCCGGCCCAGGCGCTGGGCAAGCCTGTCGCGATGTTCCGGTCCTGGATCGATCAAAACGAGCACCGGCACATTCTGCCAGTCGGGCGGGTTCAGATTCAGCCACGAACCGTAGAAGTGAGTATCCCCTTTTTCCAGGTACACCAGGCGAGTCGGAGGGCTCACTGCCCGGGCGGCTTCTGCCATGGCGGCATAGGGCCTGCGTGCGTTATCGGCGACTTTCGCGTAGATGGCAAGCTGTGGCAGTGTGATGAGCGCTAGGCACGGAGCCAGCAGGTAACGGGGCCACGGAAGCGACACCGCCGCGATGACAGCGGCGAAATAGGCTTCGAAGTAATACCGGTCACCCACCGCGGAGGTCGAGATCTCTGTTTGTACCAGGTAGGCGGCGACAAACAGGAAAAAGGCGCTCGCCAGTAACAGCGCGGGTTTGGGTTCCGCCTGCTTCCGGAACCGGAATAGCGCCACCGCCGCCAGCGGATGCACGAGAGGGAAACTGGCCAGCAGCGTGTCGGCGATCGCGGCAGGTGTGATCGTAACCAGGTTGGTAGCCAGTGAGATGGGGCTCAGGTTGATTTCCTTGGGGATCGCGCCCGACTGGTAATAGAGCGAGTAAGGGCTGGTGAACCAGCCCCCGGTCAGTTGTTTCTGAATGAATAGATATGCCGTGACGCCAAGCCCCACCAGGGGCAAGGCGGTGCTTGCAGCCGTCACGATCACCCTTGGTCTACCCGCGTGCTGCCAAAGTGCGTAGAGGCCCAGCGGCACGCCCGCCACGACAGCCACAAACGGCCGCACGAGCAGACAGGCGCTGAGCGCCGCCGCCGCCGCGGTCAACAGGAGCACAGGGCTCCGGCGTCGCGATGCGATCGCTGCCACCGTCGCCCATGCGATGAGCGCCCCGGCCAGGTTGTGTGCGTACCACCCCAGCGAATTGAACAGAAAAAAGGGCGACGCCGTCAGCACGACGACCGTCCACTGCGCCACGGCCGGTGAATAGAGATCGCGCGCCAGCCACGCGGCCGCGCACACGATCAACCAACTGAAAAATCCGTTGGCTATCCGGTCCGCGCCGATAGCCTCCGCCGCGGCCAGAACGGCTGGGTACCCCAGCGGATACTTGCCGAAATGGCGTCCATCAATGAGCAACGTATGCGTGAAGCTAAAAGCGCGGCGCAGCGCGGGGTCGGCCAGAATATCCGGCGGCGGACCCGGCGCCGTCAGATGTCCCGTCCGCAGCGTGGCTGCCTGAAATTGATAGACGCTTTCATCCGGCACTTCACCGCCTCCGTTAAGTGCTGCCGTCAGGCTCGTCAGTACCAACAGCGAGGCCGCCAACAAGAATCGCAAGGGCGCGAGCCCCGGCAGTTCACCCACAGGCCCTTTCCGGAACAGCAGGCC
>JAEUQD010001012.1 GCA_016789925.1 Bryobacterales bacterium
GGGCTTCAAGAAGGCATCGCTGACGGGAATCGTCCTCGAAGTGGGCCAACAGGTTCGCGCCGATGTGGAACTGCAAGTCGGTGAAGTGACCCAGACATTGGAAGTGGCGGGCCAGGCATCGTTGGTCAACACAGAAAGCAATCTGATTGGCGGCGTGATCAATCAGTCGCGCGTCGTGACGCTGCCGCTGAACGGTCGGAACTTCATGGAGTTGACGACGTTGACGGCGGGCATGGGCGAAGGTACGGGTGCGGCGGCGATTGTGAGCAAGCGCGCTCCCACAGCCGCCGGCATGCCGCACCAGGACAACAACTACCAGTTGGACGGCGCCGACAACAAAGAAGCGTTCTTTAATAGCTGGAACCTCGGACCGTCGGTGGACGCGATTCAGGAATTCAGCATTCAGGTGGGCCAGTATTCGGCCGAGTTCGGCTCGGGCGGCGGCGCCGTGATCAACGTGGTGACCAAGTCGGGGACAAACCAGTTGCACGGCACTCTGTGGGAGTTTCTCCGAAACGATAAATTCGACGCGCGCAACTTCTTCCTGACGCCGACGCAGACGATTGCACCGTTGCGACGCAATCAGTTTGGCGCGGCGGTGGGCGGACCGATCATCAAGAACAAGATGTTCCTGTTCGGCAACTACGACGGTTCGCGCATCCGGCAGGGATCGTTCCGGACGGCGATGCTGCCAACCCCGGCGCAGATTGGCGGGAATTTCCAGGGTTTTAATAAGGTGATCCGCGACCCGCAAACCGGCCAGCCGTTCGTGAACAACATCATTCCGACGCAGCGGCTGGACCCGATTTCGCAGGCGCTTGCGAAGTTCTACACGACACCGAACAACCCCAACCCATCGCAGAACTTCACCACCAACGTGTCGAGCATCAACGACTACGACTCAGGGCTCTTCCGCTTTGATTGGCGGGTGACCGACAAGCACGACCTGATGGTGCGCTACGGGCTTCAAGATATTTACCAGTACAACCCGGGCACGATGCCGCTGGTGGGTGGGTTGATTGTGCCGCAGAAGCCGCAAAATCTGGCCGTCAACCTGACGTCGATCGTCACGCCTCGGTTCTTGAACGAGTTCCGCGCCAGCTACGGGCGGCAGATTCACCGGCAGCGTGGACAGAACTCAGGCAATCCGATCGCGGCCAACGCGGGTGTACCGTTCGCGCCCAAGGAAGGCAGCAACGCGGGGTTTGTGGAAGGCATCGGGTTTGGAAATACGATCTTCACGGCGCTTGGGGAACAACAGCCCTGGTTCCTGACGGTGAACACCTTCCAGTGGTACGACGGTGTGACGTGGACGCGGGGTAAGCATAATATCAAGGCCGGGGCGGACGTGCGGCGGCATCGCGCGGATGCACTGCTGGGCACGCGGTTGAACAACCAATACACGTTCTCAGGGCAGTTTTCCGGGGATGGCTTCACCGACTTTCTATTGGGCAACATGGCTTCTTCGTCGATCGCATTAGCGCCCAACGAGAATGGACGGTTCCGCCGCACCGCGCTGGCATTCTATGCGATGGATGACTGGAAGGTGAGCCCGAAGCTGACGTTGAACATCGGGGTGCGGTACGAGTTTTTGCAGGTACCGAAGGAATTGAGCGGGCTCACGCCGACGTTCGATCCGACGCTGGCCAACGGGCAGGGCGGACTGCGGTTTCCCAAGCAGAACAAAGGGGCCGAGCCGTTCTTCAAGAATGTCAGGCCGGACCTAGGCTACGGGCTTCTGGACCGGGAAGCCATCTGGACTTCGGACAAGAACAATTTCGCACCGCGATTCGGGTTCGCCTACCGGCCTTTCGGCGGCACGCGGACTGTTATGCGCGGCGGATACGGATTCTTCTATTCCAGTTCGCAGTTGATGAACCTCGTGCAGAACGCGCTTACCGGGCCGCCCGCACAGTTGTGGGCCGGCTACACGTCCGCAGCAACGACGCCGACACTGACGTGGGCAGGCGACATCAACAACCCGAACGGATCGCTCGCAAGCGCGATTTTCGGGGTGCTCACCGGGCCGGAGAATAACTGGCTGGACGGCTACACGCAGCAGTGGAGTTTCAGCATCGCACAGGAAGTGGCCAAGAGCACGGTCGTCGAAGTCCAGTATCTGGGTTCCAAAGGCACGCACCTGGAGAACTCCATGGATTACAATTCTGTGCAACCCGGACCGGGAAGCGTCCAACAGCGAATTCCGTGGCCGAAATGGAATCGCGTGTTCGGGTTCAACAGCAGCGGCGCGGCAAGCTATCACGGCTTGCTGGCATCGGCGGAAAAGCGCATGGGCCGCGGCTTGCAGTTCAAGGGCGCTTATACATTCAGCAAGACGCTGGCCAAGAATGGCGCTCGTTCGTCGGGTAACATCGGCCAGGTGCAGAATCCCTTTGACCTGCGGCAGAACGACGGGTACTCGGTGGACAACGTGCCACACCGCTTCACCGGCAACTTCATCTTCGAGCTTCCGCTGGGCCGGGGCAAGAAGTTCGGCGGCAACATGCCGAAAGCCCTGGACCTGATTATCGGCGGCTGGCAGGCATCGGGCATCTTCACATTGCATAGCGGCTACCACTTGACCGCACCAACTATCTCGGCCGCCAACTGTAATTCGTCCCCGAATAATCTCTGCCGGCCGGACCTGATCGGCGATTTCTTCCTGGGCGGCAGCGGACTCGTGACGCCGCGCTGGAGCCGCGATGCGTTTGACTGGCCGCTGAATACGGCTAAGCATGCGGCGCAGGCGCCGCGGTTCGGCAGCGCGCAGATGAACATGCTGCGCGGCAACGCGACCAACACTTCCGACATCGGCATCTTCAAGAACTTCGTGTTCAAGGAGAACTACCGGTTCGAGTTCCGCACCGAGATGTTCAACGCATTCAACCACACGAACTTCGCCAATCCGAACACGTCGGTGGAGAATGCGAACTTCGGCCGAACCTTCTCCACGGGCGTGCCTCCACGCACGATCCAGTTCGGGCTGAAGTTCTACTGGTAAGCCAGACACGATGAGCGAAACAGCAACGTCCGCGCGAGCGCGCGCGGCGGCGGGGCGAGGTGCGCAATGGCTGCTCGCCCTGTTGCAACAGGATGGGCAGATGGGGAACGCGTCCGCCCTGGACGCCTACTACAAGGTTCCGTGCGGACTGTTGTTCACCGGGCATCGCGCAGAGGCGGAGCGTGTTTACGACTATTCCATCGGACGCTTTCTGCAACCGGACGGCGATTTGGATGGGACTGGAGTGGGATGGTACGACCGGTTCCGCATCTATCCGCACACGTGGCTGACTTGGGCGGCGACCGAATTAGGGAGGCCCGACGAGTTGTCGCGCTTCCTGGTGAGCCGGTGGAACCCTGAGACGGGCGGCTTCCGTGCCGATGCGGAGGGTACCGAAGAAATCATGACCACGAGCATGGCGGGCTTGGCCTGCCTGCGCGCAGGGCATGCGGAAGTCGCGGCGGGCGTGGCACGCTGGCTGGAGCGGATGATGCAGGCGCAGCCCGATTTGAGCCGCGGGTTGATTCATGTCTGGAAGCCCGGTGTGGGTTTGACAGAAGGCGATGGTTCCGTCTGGTATATCGTCAACGCCAAGGAACTGCGGCAATGGTATTTCCAATATGGAATCAGCGCGGCGTTTCTGGCCGACTACGCGCGGCGCAGCGGCGAACAACGCTGGGTGGAACTGGCACGCGAGTATTTGCATGCCAGCGCGCACTGCCGCGAGGATGTCTACCGGACACCGCAGAGCGGCAAGATCGGCTGGGGCGCAGCCTGGACCTATGGATTGACCCAGCGCATCGAAGATGCGGCGCTGGTGGACGCGGTAGTCGATGGGTTGTGCGCGTTGCAGTGCGGCGACGGCTCGTGGAATCCGGAAGGGATCTACGAGGCCGAACCTAAGTCCGAAGCGACAGCGCGATTAGACGTAACGGCGGAGTTTGCGGCGCTACTCGGCCAGATGCAGGAGATGGGTCGTGTTTGAAAACAAGGTAAAGCAGAAGTTGGCGCGTGGAGAGACGGCTTGGGGAGCATCGGCGATTGTGGCCGATCCGCTAGCCAACCAATTGGTGATCTCGACCGGGATCGACTTCCTGTGGATCGATACGGAGCACTCCTCGTTTGGAGTAAACGATCTGTCGCTGCTGCCGGTGCTGGCGCGGCGGGCGGGATGCGTTCCGATGGTACGGGTGACGGGACTGGACGGCAACCTGATCAAGAAGGCGTTGGACGCGGGCGCATCGACTGTGATGGTGCCCCAAATCAACAACGCGGACGAAGCGCGGAAGGCGGTTCGCGCGGCCATGTATCCGCCGCGGGGCGAGCGAGGGGTGTCGCCACTGTGGACGTTCTACGAGAATGTCACCTGGGAGGACTACCTGCCGCGGGCGAACGATGAAATCTGCATGGTGCTGCAAATCGAGTCGCTCGAAGGCAGCGAGAATCTGGAAGCGATCGCGGCAGTGGAGGGGGCAGATGTGTTGTTCGCCGGTCCCGCGGATCTGGCGGCGGCGCTGGGCGTGATCGGACAGATGAGCCACCCGAAATTGAAAGACTTCCTGGCGGAGTTTCCGCAGCGCGTGGCAAAGACAGGGAGGGCGGCGGGAATCTCGGTGGGGTCGCTGGAAGCCGCGCGCCTGGCGCACGCCCAAGGCTACCGGTTTATCTCATTCGGCAACCTGTTGTTCAGCGGAGCAACGGGGCTGACGCGCGATCTGAAGGAACTGCACGCCACCTGCGGCTAAGGCGGAGCGATTCACGGCCTCAGGATAGCGGGTTGCGCCAACGAAGCCCTGGAAACCGGGCGAAGTCGCTGTCGGAAGAGCAGATCTCCGCGCCAAGCTCAATTGCCAGGGCAGCGAGGTGCGCGTCGGATGTCAAGTTGCCACCCGTGCCGAGCGGCAG